>NZ_JBMQQZ010000007.1:0-94966 GCF_057362025.1 Bordetella sp.
GACGCTGCCTACCGTAGCTCAGTCCAGAATGCTGCTTGACGGAGCGCCGCACAGGGTTTCTTTCTGATTGCGGATATCGATTTAGATCTTGAGCGTGATCGTCGCAGACGAGCAGCGCGAGACGCAGGGCAGGATGAGCTTATTGGACTCGCGCTCCGCGCTGGTCAGGTAAGAGTCGAAGTGCAAGGGCTGGCCGTCGATTACCGGGACGGCACACCAGCCGCAAACGCCGTATTCGCATTCGCTCTTCATATCGACGCCCGCTTCCCGAATGGCGGCAAGCATGGTCTTGGTCTTCGTCACCGGAATGACGCGCCCGGTGCTCGCCTGGATAACGCTGAATTCCGTGTCGCCCCCCTCTTCCGCGGGGGGTGTGACAGCGGAGAAAAACTCGAAGTGATAATGGCGATCCCGCCCGCTGTGACGACCATGCAGCTGGACCGCCTTCATCATCCCCTCGGGCCCACAGCAATAGACGGCGGTTTCCGGATGCGATGCCGCCAATTCCTGCCCCAGATCGTAAACACCCCCAACACTTGAATCGACATGAACTTGTACGTCGTGAAAGCCAGACAAGTCCGTCAGAGCCGTCTCGAACGCCAGGTCTGCGGGCGAACGCACCATATGCACCAGCCGTGCGCGGATGCCTCTGTCGCGTAGGTCGTAGAGCATCGACAGCAACGGTGTAATGCCGATGCCTCCGCTCAGGAACAGGTATGCGGGAGCCGCCTCGACCAGCGGGAAGTGATTGCGGGGTGCGGAAATGCGCAGGCGGGCTCCCGGGACGGCGTTGTCGAATATCCATTGGCTTCCGCCCCGCGAATCCCGTGCAAGCTTCACGCCCAATTCGTACGTGCCGCCGGCTTTTCGTGCGCCCGTGAGTGAGTAATGCCTGGTCACTCCCTGGCCGCACTCCACGGCAAGATGGGCGCCGGGTTCATAAGGCGGCAACGGCCTTCCGTCGAGCGACTCGAGCTCCAGAAGCAGCGTATCGTGATTCAAACCCGTCGAACGTTTGACGACGGCTTCCATCCACTGCTGCAAGTCGCCTTGTGCTCCACTCATGTCGTTCTCCAAAAACGTGACTGCCGGAGAAAAGAACATCCCCACCGTCGCTGAAGGCACAGCCGGCTGGCCCCAGGACTTTCGTCACCCCGCCCCGCGCTACAGCTCGATCTTGAACAGCTTCGCGGCGTTGCCTGCGACAACCTTGAACCGGTCTTCCGCCGACAACTCATTCAAGATGCGATCGATGTTCTGGGTTGTGTTGGGGTAAGGGCAAGGCGGATGCGGAAAGTCCGAACCCCACATGATCCGGTCGATGCCGATCTCTGTACGCAGCTTTGCGGCCAGGGGGTCATTGATGATGCCGGCGTAGATGTTTTCCTCGACGTAGCGACTCGCCGGCTTTTTTTCCAGGTGGTCGAAGCCCGGGAACGTCTGGATACGGTTGAGCCGGTACTTAAGGATGGGCAACCACGACGCATCGTATTCGGACAGGAAGATCTTCAGGCGAGGAAAGCGATCGAAGATACCGCCGAATATGAACTCATTGGCCAGCGCGGGCTGTGCCTCGTAAAACAGATCGAGGAAGCTGGCCGGGATGTTCTCACGCTCTTTCGCGCCATGATAGGTAAACGGATCTCGCACGCGGCCCGTGACGATGTGCAGGGTGACCGGGATATCGGCCTCCTGCGCGGCGGCCCAGAATTTATCGTACTTGCGGTCGCGATACGGTGCGGCACCGTCCACCGGGTTCGTGCCGATCATGATGGCGCGCGCGCCCCGCTTCAATACGCGCGCCAACTCCTTGACAGCCCAGTCGACGTCGACGATCGGAATCATGGCCACCGCCAGCAGGCGCTTCAAGTCCTGGGAGCAATACTCCTGAATCCAGTCGTTGAAGACTTCAGCACACGCATTGCGGGCCGCACCGTCGGCCATCCGCGGAATCCAGAGTCCCCAGGTCGGATTCAAGACCTCGGCATGGATTCCATCCTTGTCCATGAGCCCCAGGCGATACACCGGATCCGAGCCAGCCTTGGCCAAGTCGTCAAGGCGCCGGTCCTTGCCGTCCGCGCTGACGAGTTCCTCCAGCACGGCCGCTTCACCGGGGCGGCCCACATAGAAGAAATTCCCTTCGTTGCCTTCGAAGCTGCTGACCCCGTGCGGCACCTTTTCACCGAACTTGCTTCCAAGCGTCCGCATCCAGAGGTCCGTGGGCTCGAACACATGGGAGTCTGAAGAGATGATGATGTTGTCCATGAATCGCTCAGTCTAGGGTTGGTTGCCGATAACCAAATATATGCCGTATTGGTATGCCAGTCAAGCCGCCAATTCGCTCGCTATCCGATCCGGACGTTGTCAGCGCGCACGGCGCCCTGGAGAAGCATCGGCGCCTCGCCGATACGGACTTGCAGCTTGCTGCCGCGGCATTGCTGGGCTCGAACGCGTCTGACGGCGAAGCGATGAACCGGTTCTATGGCGTGCTGGCGTGCATGACGGCCAAGGCATCCCACGGCAGCCGCGACGCGCCTTAGTACGACCGAAACCGGATGCAACATATAATGGAAAATCCCGGGCAGAACGAGTACCACCCAGGCTTCTTTGCCACCGGCTAGACACGTAATCGGGAAGTGCTTCGATAGCCGGCGACTTGCCGTCTTATCCGGAAATGACGAATAAAGTACCGGACTTCCCCGCGTCCTTCGTGGATCTTTTGCTCGATGCCGTCATCCTGGTCGATGTGGACGGACGTATCGCCTATGTGAATGCCGCGTGCGAACGCATCTTCGGCTACTCCCCCGAAGAGCTTATCGGCCAATCCATGATCGACCATGTCGTGCCCGAAGACCGCGCAAGGACCCTCGAAGAAGCGAAGCGGGTCATGGCCGGCCATCCGCGTATCGGTTTCGAGAACCGATATATCCGGAAGGACGGCCGCCACGTTCATATCATGTGGTCTGCCCGCTGGTCGGAAACCGACCGATTGCGCATCGGGGTCGCGAGAGACGTCACGGCGAACAAACAGGCGGAAGAGCTGCAGGCGGCGACCTATGCGGTATCCGAAGCGGCGCACGCCGCGACGGATCTGGCGACCCTGTTTCAGGAAATCAGCCAGATCATCGGAAAACTGGTTCCGCTGGCCGGATTGGCGGTCGCGACCTACAAGCCCGGCACGAAGCAGCTCTGCATATCCTATGAAAAGGACTTCCCCGGGATGCCGCCGGAGATTCAGGAACAGTTCCTGAACCGGTACTGCACCGACATCGTTCGGAATGGCAGCCCCAGCATCCTGCCGGATGAAGAGCGACCCGGCAGGCCGGCCGGAGAAACGGTCGGCGCCGATCACGGCTATCTGGTGATGCCGCTCGTGACGCAGAAGGAAGCGATCGGAGCCTTGATACTGACGAGCCGCACAGGTTATTCCGACAGGGATAAGAAGCTTCTGCATTTCGTCTCGGCCCAGATCGCCACCGCGATCGAGCGCAAACGCCTGATCGATGAGCTGGCATACTCCGCGCGGTACGACGAGCTGACCGGTTTACCCAACAGGCGTCTCTTCTACGACCGGATGAAGTCGGCGCTGGCACGGGCCCGCCGCAGGCAAAGCCGCGGCGCGGTGCTGTTCATCGACATCGACGGATTCAAGCGGGTCAACGATTCTCTCGGCCATGCGACCGGAGACCTGCTATTGAAGAAAGTCGCGCTGCGATTGAAGCAATGCGTGCGGGAGGACGATACGGTTGCCAGGCTGGGCGGGGATGAATTCGTCGTATTGGTCGAGGACATCGCCGCCGCGGCGGATACGCAGGCGATCGCAGACAAGATCCGGACCGCCATCGCAACGCCCATCACAGTCGACGATGTCGAGTTGAGGGTGGTCGCAAGTATCGGCGCCGCGGTTTATCCGCAGCACGGCATGATGCCGGAACAGCTGGTCAGGCGTGCGGACGAAGCCATGTATCTCGACAAGAAATCCCGGATTACCGGCACCTCCCACGACACCTGACGTTCCACGTTCATCGGATCAACCGGTCCTGGCCGGCGGGGCGGAATCCGCGTCGGGCTCGCGCCACCGCACCTCCCCGCTCAGCCAGCAGCCCGCCGCGTCTTCGCGGGCCCTCAGGTGGATGGCCGACGGTGCGCCCATTGCGATACCTTGCCGCACGGTATAGACGCCGTCGGGCACCTGGTCCTGCTGGCGCAGATAACCCCACAGCGCCGCCGCGGCGATGCCGGTAGCGGCATCTTCGGGATAGCCCGAGGCCTTTGGAAACTGGCGGGCCCAGGCGCCATCCTTGCCCTGCACATAGGGATAGAGTCCGGTGGAGCCTATGCTTTCGCACAAGGCGCGGATGGCACCGAAATCCGGCTCGAGCGCGTCCAGCGTCGCGGCGTCGGGCAGTCGAACCAGGGTCTTTACACGACTGGTGCCGGCATTGACCGCGTGCAGCCCCCGGGTCCCGCGCGCAATGCCCAGGACGCCGCAAATGGCATCCAGATGATCCGCGCGCAGGGATGCGACCGTCGCGCCGGGCTGAGACACCCATGCCCATCCGCGCGCATCGTCCCAAACGACATCCACCGCGCCGCTCAAGGTCTGCACGCGTGCCGTTCGCGCGGTCCAGCGCCCCCACTGCCGCAGCGCCCACATAGTGCCGACCGTGGCGTGGCCGCACATTTCCATTTCGTGATCCGGGACAAAGAAGCGAAGCCGCCATGCCTGCCCGCCGGAGCCTTGCGTCGGCAGTACGAACGCGGACTCGTGGCCATATCGCGCGGCCAGGGCCTGCATCCCGGCGGACGTCATCCGAGCGGCGTCCAGCACGAGCGGCACGGGGTTGCCACCGCGTTTGCCGGCGCGGGAATCGGTGAAGACATCGAGCAGGATCGCCTGGCCGGCAAGCGGTTCGGCAGGCGGTTTTGCGGGCGGCCGGCATGCGGCATCCGCGGCGAGCGGGCTGGCCCCCGGCGCCTCCCCGGATTGACAGTGTCCATCAATCAAGCTGTGCTCCCACGGAACGGGCGATATCGCCCCAGTACGGGGTCTCACGGGCGACGGCCCGCGCCAGCGCCTCTGGCGTGTCGGGGCGGACATCCACCCCCTTGGATGCCAGGTCCGCGGCGACGGCGGGGTCGCGCAGCACGGCATCGAGCGCGCCGTTCATGCGCGTGACGATGTCCGCTGGCGTACCCTTGGGAAACGTCAGGCCATACCAGAGCTGCTGCGTATAGGCCGGCGCTGCCCCTCGATAGGGGACGTGCGTCATCTGCACGCCCTGGTCGCGGCGGAAGATTTCGCCCAGCGGGTGCGACACGGTGCCGACGCCGACCGACGCAAACGTACTTTGGCCGCGCGCCTTCAGCACTTGGGCAAGTTCGGCCACGGAGCGCGCCTTCAAGGCCGGGTTGGCGACCAGCACGTACGGCGACGTCCCGATAAAGCCGACATAGGAAAAGTCCTGCATCGGATCATAAGGAAGGTTCTTGTACAGGCTCGGACTGACCGCGTGCGTACTGGCGGTCACCGCCAGCGCCGTGTAGCCATCGGGCTGGGCGCGCGCCGCCTGGGCAGAGCCGATGGTACCGCCGGCGCCGCCCAGGTTGTTGATGATGATGGTTTGGCCCAGTTTGCCGCTCAACGCCGGTTGCAGGGCGCGGACCACCAGATCGGTCCCGCCACCGGCCGGGAAGGGAACGACGATGGTGATGGGCTTCCGGGGCCAGGCGGGCTGCGCATCGCCGGTTGCCGGCATGGCCGCCAGCACCAACGCGGCAAAAAGGAACGAAGTCATTCGCGACATGGGGCTCTCCCGTGATATCGACGCACATCCTATGTGCCGCCGGCACCCGTCGCGAAACCCATATGCGACACCGTTCGATCCAAAACGCGACAACGGGCCGGATATGCGGGTAAACGCATGGCTGCCCGGACCCGAGCCGCGTGCACGCAGCCATTAAGATAGCGAAAGGCGATGGGCCGTCCGGAATCTATCCATGTCGCGCAACGTTCCCCTTTCCCCCAAGCTCGGCCTGATCGGCGGCGATGGCTATTCGCTCGCGGCCAGCCGCCAGCCGCGCTATGCCTTTCGCTGGCATGTGCACGACTGTGCCATGCTGCTTTGGCCGCGCACAGGCGTACTGGACAGCGCCTGGGAAATCGGCGGCGCGCGCCAGCGCGGCCGCTTCATCCGGGGCCAGGCCTTGCTATTGCCCGCCTACGTGCCACATAGCACGCGGTCGGATAGCGCGACGCAGCAGCACGGCGAACTGTATCTGGCGCCGGAGCTGCTGGCAGCCTGCGGGGCGCGTGGCGCGTTGCAGATGGACGGTGCCGCCCAAGCCATGCTGGATGCCTTGTGGGCCCCCGCCCTCGCTTCCCGAGCCCGCGACGGGCTGGTACGGGCGCTGGTGGAACAACTTCGCGAAAGCCGGCCGGCGGGCCCCATGCCGGAATCGCCTTTGCTGTTGGCGCGGCGCTGGCTCGATCTGCTGGAACTTGCCCTGGCGTCCGACCGACCCTTGCCGGCCGTGGCGGAATCGGCTGCGTGGCTTGGCGTTTCGACCCGGACGCTGCAGCGCGCCTGCGTGCAGGCATATGGACATACGCCGGTCGCCCTCCGGCGCATGTGCCTGGCGCGTGCGGCCCGCGAGAAGATGTCGATAGGCGTGTCGCCTGCCCAGGCAAGCATGGAATTGGGATTCGCGAACAGCGGCCACCTATGGCGCTTGCTGAAAGCCGTGCCGGATGCCGGCCGGCCCGCCGATACTGCCGCGCAACAGGGTGCGCTCTGCCCTTCCTTTCCGGCACGACGCCGGTAACAAAAGAAGAAGAGCGCAATCCCGGGGAACCTCGTATGCTGGGTAGTGCATTGCGCACATCGCAATCAATCCGGGAGTTTCCATCATGGCCAAAGGTCAATTACGCGGCAACAAAGAGGCGAAAAAGCCCAAGCAGCCGCCCAAAGCTCCCCCCGTTCCGGTATCCGGATCCGGCGCCTCCACCTTCAAGGGGGGATCTCAGTCGGATCCCAGGCGCAAATAAGGGTCAAGCGGCCGGGATAAGGCACGGCCTGGCCGCGGCCAGGCCGGCGCGGACCGGATCGCCGTCCATGCCCGTGGAGCGCGGGGCCAACGCCTGCAGCGCGGCACCGCTCATGGTGCAGCAAAAGCGCAGGCATGGCGCGGTCACCGGCCATCCGCCCGGCGATGCTGGCGCGCCGGCATGCCAGGGATTGAATGCGCCCTTGCCTCGATTCTTGGGAGGACTCTCGCCATGCAGAACCTGCAGGAAGCCACCGAACGCATCTGCGAACTCAAGGGCAACCTGATTGCGATAGACGTACTGCTTCCGGTGCTGCTGAAAACACTGCCGCCGTCCGCCTGCGATGCCCTGGCGCGCTCGTTCGAGGCACATGCTGAAGTCGCGCGCACCGTCATCCTGAACTCCACCCTGTCCGAGCACGTACTGGCCGCCTTCGAGCGGGAGATTGTCCGGACCCAGGCGGTCCTTGCCAGGATTGCACCCCAACCGGAGCTCCGGGATGCCCCCCTGGGCGCCGACTCGGTGTTAATGGCAATGACGCGCGTGAATACGCTGGCGGGGCAGCAACGCCTGTCCGGCGCCAGCGGGTTTTTCTTCCGTCGCGAACATCGCCTGTTCCTGGTAACGAACCGCCATGCCTTTGCCGATGAGCCGAGCGGGCACTTTCCGGACCGCATCGAAATCGGGGTACACACCGACCGACGTGACCTCACCAAGCACGCGGTTCTCGCCCTCCCGCTCTATCGGCACGGAAGACAGCTGTGGATGCAGGCCCCCGCCAACGCAGGCATCGTCGACGTCGCGGTCATCGAAATCGAGGCCGGACGGCTGCCCGAGCCATCCGTGCTCCAGGCATTCGACCCGACGCATCTGGACCTGCAGGGCGTGGAGGTGGCGCTCGGCGACGCCTTGACCGTTATCGGTTTTCCGTCGGGGTTCCACGATACGATCCATCATCTGGCCATCGCCCGGGAAGCTTCCGTAGCTTCCGCCTACGGCGTCCCTTTCCGGCAGCAAGGCTATTTCCTGACCGATGCGCGGACGCACCGCGGCAGCAGCGGCGCCCCTGTCCTGCGTCGCCAGAGCGCGCGGCCGACGGACGGTGCGGCGCTGCCCTGGCAATTGCTGGGCATCCATTCCAATCGTATGGATGCGGGCACGGCGGAACGGGCGGAAGACGCGTCGCTGGGCCTGAATCGCGCCTGGTACGCGGGCGTCCTGATGGCCCTTACGAACGAGTAAAGCACCGCGACGTACGGGGGCGCGCGCTTTCATCGCGAGGAAAAAAACGGGTCCACGTAGACGATTTTTTCTAGAAAAAGTATTCTACGCGGCAATTTTGCTCCCTCTCGGCCCCTCAGTGACCCGTACCGTTCCTTTCGCCAAGCCCACTCCCGCCGAGCTCCACGTATTGCGGGCTCTATGGGCGCTCGGGCCGACGACGGTGAAGCAGGCGCACCAGGCCATGCAGGCGGAGCGGCCGGATCTAAGCTATGCCACCGTCCTGCGGCAGATGCAGATCATGCACGCCAAGGGGCTGCTCGAACGCGATGAATCGGAACGTTCGCACGTGTACGCGCCGGCCCAGACCCAGAACGCGTTGCAAAGCAGCCTGTTGAAGGACGTGATCCAGAAGGTCTTTTCCGGCGACGGCAAAGCGCTGGTGCTGGCCGCGCTGCGCGCGCATGTATCGCGCGAAGAACGCGCCGAAATCGAACAATTCCTGCAGGGAGAGCGGCCATGAGCGGCCGCGCCGTCGTTCCCGCCCTCCTGCAGGCGTCCAACATCGAGACACCGTTCCCGCCGCCCGCCACGCCGCGGCCGGACGGCGTCGCCTTTTCATGGCCCTTTTCACCCGACCATGCCTGATTTCCTTCTTCCCTTGCGCGCCCTTGCGCGACGCGCCGCCGCCCGCCTGATACTGCGCGGCGCCGCCGCGACGACGCTATTGGCATTGCCCCTGGCGACGCACGCCGGCACGGCGGACCCCTCGCAAACCGCGCACAAGACCACCGTCAAGAAGGCGGCCGTCAAGACCGCCGCCGCCAAGAAAACCGGCAAGATCATCTATCGTTCCCGCTCCCACGGCAAACCGGCGGTGCGCCATCGTGCCGGCGCGCACCGCGCAGTCGCGTCGCACACCGCGCTGGAGCTGGACCCCTACGCCACCCGGCCGTATGCGCCGGACGGCAGCACGCTGCACTCGGAAGTCGCCTACATGGTCGACGAAGCCAGCGGCCTGCCGCTGGTGGACAAGAATGCCGACGAGGTCGTGCCGATCGCCTCGATCACCAAACTGATGATGGCAATGGTGGTGCTGGACTCCGGCGCATCCCTGGCCGAGCCGATCCGCGTCACGGACGAAGACCAGGACTTCGAGAAGCACACCGGATCCCGCTTGCGCGTGGGCTCGGTCTTGTCTCGCGAAGACATGCTGCACATTGCGCTGATGGCATCGGAAAACCGCGCGGCCGCGGCGCTGTCGCGCTACTACCCCGGCGGCAGGCCTGCCTTCATCGCCGCGATGAACCATAAGGCACAGTCCCTGGGCATGACCCATACCCATTTCGAGAATCCGGCAGGGCTATCCAAGTACAACGTATCGACCGCACGCGATTTGGTAAAGATGGTCCAGGCCGCCGCGCACTATCCTCTGATCCGCTTGTATTCCACCGATCAGAACTACACGGTGAATACGGGCAAAGGCGTCCTCGATTATCGAAGCACCAATATCTTGCTGGGCAAACCGGACTGGGATATCGGCCTGCAGAAAACCGGCTTCATCAATGAATCGGGAATCTGTCTGGTCATGCAGGCGACCATCGAGGACCGCCCCATCGTCATGGTGCTGCTGCATTCCAATCGCCGGCACGCGGATTTCCTGGACGCCGAACATCTGCGCACCGCGATGCTGAAGAACGCATTCCCCGTGGCAAGCACCCAGCGCAATTACGCCAACGCCGACGCGCATCCGATGTAATGGGGAAATCCGCTTCCTTGGCGCTCCGGCGGGACGGCGACGCCGCGGCAAAACGTTCGGCCGTGGCCGATATCGCGGCGGACAGCGGCCTGATCGTCGGCATCGACGGCCTGGCGCGCCCCCCTTGGGCCGCCGTGGATCCTTTGCTTCAGGCTTACTACGACACGGAATGGGGCATGCCGGTACGCGACGAACACGGGATGTTCGAGCGGCTGGTGCTCGAGGGCTTTCAGTCCGGCCTGTCGTGGGCGACCATCCTGCGCAAACGCGAGGCTTTCCGCGAGGCCTTCCATCGCTTCGATCCGGACAAGGTCGCCGCCTACACCGAAGCGGATGTCGATCGGCTGCTGGCCGATGCGGGCATCGTCCGCAATCGGGCGAAGATCCTGGCCACCATCAACAACGCCGGCGCCACGATCCGGCTTCGCGACGATGGCGGGCTGGCGGCGTTCATCTGGTCTTTCCAGCCGGCGCAAACGCCGGCGCCGCGCACACTGGCCGAAATACCGACGACATCGGAGGCCTCGATCGCCCTGAGCAAGGCGCTGCGCAAGCGCGGCTTCGCTTTCGTCGGCCCCACGACCATGCATGCGCTGATGGAGGCGACCGGCATTATCGATACCCACCTGGTGGGCAGCCACCGCCGCGGCGCTTCCGGGGTATGGCCGAAATAGGCAAGCCGCATTGACCGAGCGCGGCCCGCCGGGTGGACTCGGTCAGGTTCCCATGCGCAGCGGCGCCGTCAGCTTGCGTAGCGTGGCCAGCACGCTTTGCGCCGTGATGCGCCCGGTCTTGGGGTTTTCCGACGGGATGTTCTGGATCTCCATCGAAAAGGTTGCCGCGTCCGAATCCACTTCCACGCGATGCAGGTTGCGTTCCAGCGAAGGATCGGCCCAGATTTCCAGTGTGGTCTTTTCCGGACCGATGCCCGCCAGTGAAACGCTGACGGCGACATTGAGATTGGCGGGAAAGCCGATGGCGGCCTCGCGCGGCGAACCGCGGAAGATCAGCGTGGGCTGGGTGACATCCGACAGATCGATATTGTTGGCCTCGAGATAAGGCGCGCCGAGCAAGCCGCGAGGGGGCTTGCGGGTAATCATGGTTACGGAACGGATCTTCCCTTCCGCCGCGGCGGTCAGCGCGTCCAGGCCCAGGATGGCGCCCGACGGCACCAGGATCTGCCCGCCGCTGGCCCGCGCCGCTTCGATCAGTTCGGGATGCGACAGCAAGGCGCCCGAACTGAGCACGACGGCCTTCTTGCCGGCGCGCAGCACGGGGCCGATGGCCTGCGCGAATACCGCGGCGGGCGCGCATTCCACGACGACATCGCACAAAGGCTCCAGGCCGTCCAGCGTGGTGATCGCCGGCGGCTTGCCTTGCCAGGAAACGGCGGCCTGCCGCGAAGGGTCGCGTACCGCGACGGCAGCCAGCGTCATGCCGGGCAACACGCCCGAATCCAGCGATTTGGCCACCGATTGCCCAATGGCGCCGAAGCCTGCGATACCGATACGTATTCCGCTCATGAACATCCTTGTCCGGACGCGGCGCCGTTGCAGTCATCGGTGCCCGCCGCATCCCCGTTACCGTGGTCGGGATCCTCTACCTGCACCGTCACATGGGAAATGCCGAAGCGTTCCGCGACCCGCAGCCGCACCGCGCGGATGACGTCGCCCGCTGCGACGCCCTCCGGGGGAACGACATGCAAAGTCAGCAAATGCTGCTCCGACGTGATCGACCAGGCGTGGATATGATGCGCGACGCGCACCACCGCGACATTCTGCTCCAGATCGGCCTTGATTGCACCGGGCTCCAGGCCCGGCGGCGTCCCTTCCAGCAGGATGTGTCCGCTCGAGCGCACCAGATGCCAGGCGCTTTTCAATACGATCAGGGCCACGAAGATGGAAAGGATGGGATCGATCGGCGTCCATGCCGTCAACATGATGACCACCGCCGCCACGATGGCGGCCACCGAGCCGAGCATGTCGCCCAGTACGTGCAGGAGGGCGCTGCGCATGTTCAGGTTGCTTCGGCTGCCGCCCGTCAGAACGAAGAAGGCCACGATGTTGGCCGCCAGCCCGGCGATAGCGATGGCCAGCATGGTGCCGGCCATGACGTCGACCGGTTGCCAAAACCGCTGGATGGCTTCGCCCATGATCCAGACGGCGATGGCGAACAGGGCCAGCCCATTGACGAAGGCGGCAAGGATTTCCAGGCGCCGATACCCGTAGGACATATGCTGCGTCGCCGATCGCCGGCCGAAGCGCAGCGCGACCAGGCTGAAGCCAAGCGCCGCGGCATCGCTGACCATATGGCCCGCATCCGCCAGCAAGGCCAGCGAACCCGAAACCACCCCGCCGGCGACTTCGACGATCATGAACAGGACGATGATGGCCAGCGCCCAGGCCAGCCGCCGCTCGTCGGCCGTGCCGGCGCCGTGGTCATGGCCGGCATGGCCATGCGCGCCATGGCCGTGGCCCGACTTCGGTTCGCCGGCGGGAGCATGGCCGGAAACGCCCTGTCCATCGCCGGGCCCCTCCTGTCCGCCGGCCCTATGGGCGTGGGCGGCTTGCGGGCGGCGATGTGCTTCAGCGTCGTGGCGATGGGGCATTCCGCGGACTCCAGGATCGGGGTTTGTGTTGCCGAATATACCCGGTGGCGATGGCGCGACGAGATGCCATGGTGAGTTTCATTGATTCCAGGCAAATCATCCTTATCCGAGACAGCCGCGCTCGAACCTAGTCCGTAGCGGCGGTAACCGATCTGCCGGTGATTCCATCGAGGCATCGCTCCGGCTGCACCGTTTCGTGGCGCCGGAATTCCAACCCCATCCAACGTCGCACACCATGCCACCCATCAATGCCACCGCCGTCAGCCGCAGCATCGACAACCTCTCCTGCACCGATACGCCGCCGGCAGCCGGCAAGCTCGGAGACCACTGCTTCACGGCGCAGGATCTCCGGGATTCCGGCCGCGCCGCGAAATCCCCCAAGCCCATTCCGGCCAAGCGCACATTGATTCTGGTCGCCAGCCAGGACGCAGCGCCGGCCGCTGCCCGCGAACCCGCCGGATCCACTGC
Organism: Bordetella sp.; assembly: GCF_057362025.1. Lineage (NCBI taxonomy): Bacteria > Pseudomonadati > Pseudomonadota > Betaproteobacteria > Burkholderiales > Alcaligenaceae > Bordetella > Bordetella sp. Next base: position 13,105 of record NZ_JBMQQZ010000007.1, read on the forward strand.
GAGCACACCGGATTCCGGCCTCCATTCGGCATCGCCGCCTGGCACGCCGACCGGATCCTATCCGGCCAGCCGCCATCTTGCCGTCGACGCGTCATGGCACAAGGCCGATGGCCAGGGTTGGTCCCGCGGCCGATCCAGCACGCGCGCGGACAGCATCGACGAGCGCAGCGATGCCCCATCGGACTTGTCGGACTATCCGCACAGTCTCAATCCTTTCGACGACGACACGTCCATCGATTCGTTCGGCCTGGATCCAGCCAAGGATGCAACGTCCGTGGATGGAGACGACCCGAATGCGCGGGGCTACGGCAAGGTCCTCCCCGTGGCAGAACCCGCGGCGACCATCGACATACAAGCGCCTTCGCTCCCGCCTGCCGCGCCGTCCGCCGCGAGATCGCCCGCCGTCGTCGCCAGCGCCTACCAGTATCAGGATGTCGACATCGCCATCCAGGCCCTGCGCGCCGCGCTCGATCAGGCCTCCGCGCAAACCCCGGTCTCGCCCACCCGGCCAGCACGGTACACGGGGGCCCGCCAACTGCGGGCCATCGCCCGCGCCCAGCGGCATTCCACGGATGCCCTCCATCATCGCGCGCTGGATTTCTACCAGGCGCTGATTACGCTATCGCGTCCCGGCCGGTATGACGGGCCGAGCACATCCGCACAGAAGCGCGCGGCGCTGATGCTGGCCGCCTTGGCGCAACGCGCGGCCGCGGAAGGCTATGAAGCCGTCGACACGGACCTGATAAAACGTGTGCTGACGCCGATGCTCCATAGCCTGCCCGCGGAAACCCTGTGCGAACTGGGCCGATTGAACGACCGTAACGACGGCTTGGGCGACAAGCTGCTGCGCGACGCCGGCAAGCTGCTCGGCACCGGCACTCGCGGCCAGACGCCCAAGGCGCAACAGGCCGCCCGCGAACGAGAGATCGCATCGACCCTGCTCGGGGTCGTCGCCGAACTCGGCCGCGAACACGCGCGCGCCGCATCCTGGGACCGCCAGGTGGCGGTGGCGCTGGAAGCCGCCCGCAACGGGCAGCACCAGCAACTCGATGGCGCCCTGCGTGAAATGTGGCAAGGCGAACTGCAGACCGCGGAAATCGACAGGCCTCGCGTCAGCCGGCTGCAGGATCTGGCAAGACGCCTGTCGGCGGGCCAGCGGCATGCCTTGGCCACGATGCTGGGCGTGACCGGGCCGGCGGATGCCACCACGGCGGCGTTCGACGAGTTCCAGGCGCACCGCCTGGCGGAGTTCGAACGCGACGCGGTCATACAGCGTCAGATGCTCGGGTTTATCGACCATCTGCGGGCCGCCAGCCGCGCCACCCCCGTGGGCGGCGTGAACGCCGGGACGACCTTGTCCCAGCACCGGCCCGACGCCAGTGCCGGCGCGGCCGCGTACCCGGAACCCATCGCACCGCGGGCAACGTTCCAGGCCACCTTGCAGCGCCTGCGCGACAGCGTGCTTTCGACGTTCCGGCGCAAACCCACCACCCGCGATGCCGCCAAGACGCAGATCAACCATGCGGTACGTACCCTGATCGCCGGCGATCGCTTTACCGCAGACCAGCTGGAGGCACTGCGTTCGACCAGCCTGCAGTTGAACGGCAAACTGGGACAAGCCAGGGGCACGGCCTTCCAGGGCGTGCTGATCCAGGCCCAGCTGAGCCGGCTCGATCCTGGCCAACTGGCGCAGCTCGAAATCAATCTGGCCGCCGCACGCGATAAATCGCCGTCCTCCGCGGAAGAAGACACAACCCTGGAAGCGTTCTACGACACGCTGCGGGAAAGGCTGGAACGAGAGGCGGGGATCCGTCGCGGCGCCGCGGCGCTAAGCCAGGTGCTGGCGGCACTGCGCCAGCCACGGCACCCGGAAAAGCTGCTGAGTGCGCTGGATATGCTGGCCGATGCCCAATACCAGGCGCCGGCCAGGCAAAGCGAGCTGGACTTCTACACGGACGCCCTGGGCCGCCTTGGCGATGCCGCCCGCGCGACGCTGCAGAAGCGCCTGCAGGGACGCCAGGACGTCCAGCGTCATATGCGGCGTATTGACGACCAGATCGGCTACCTGCCCTCGGCGTGGCTGCAATACCGACGCAGCCAGCTGGAAACCCTGGCGATCGCGGCGCGCGCAACCGCGTAGTCCACGGGTAGCGAAAACGCAAACGCAAGGGGATCCGCATTACCAGATCCCCTTGCCGCCCGCCGCGCTGCGCTTGGATTGAAACGCCTCCACCAGGAAATCGACGAACACCCGCACCTTCGCCGATAGATGGTGGCGTGTCGGGAAAACCGCGTAAATGTCGGCCGGCGGCAGCCGGTAATCCTCCAGCACCAACTGCAAGAGCCCGCTACGCAGATAGCGGGCAAGGTCCCACTCCGCCCGCTGCAGGATGCCCAGCCCGGCCATGGCCCACGTCAGAGTCACCTCGCCGTCATTGCTGCTAAGACTGCCCTTCACCTTGACCGTCTGCGTCTCTCGCCCCTTGGTGAAGCGCCAAACGCCGTACGCGGATTCATTCTGGCGCAGGACGATACATTGGTGGCGCAGCAGGTCGCGTGGCGTCTTCGGTATCCCGTGCATTTTCAGGTAAGCGGGTGATGCGCATACCAAACGCCGATTCGGTGCGATCCTGCGCGCAATCAGCCGCGTGTCGGGCATTTCCCCGAACCGGATGCACACGTCGAAGGCCTCTTCCACGAAGCTTGCCGGCGTGTCGCTCAGGTGCAACTGCACGGCTGTTTCGGGATGCGCTTGCGAGAACGCCGCAATGACGGGCGCGATATAGGTGCGGCCGAAACCCAGCGGCGCATTCACCTTCAGCAATCCTTGCGGACGTACCCCGCTGCTGGCGACGAGCTCATCGAGCTCCTCGATCTCGCCAAGGATGCGGCGGGCGTTCTCCAGGTACAGCTCGCCTTCGGCGGTCAGGCTGATCCGGCGCGTCGTTCTATTGAGCAGGCGCACCCCCAGGCGGGTTTCCAGCTGCCGCAGGCGCTTGCTGACCGCCGCGGTGGTCAACGCCATTTCGCGCGCCGCGCCGGTAAGGCTGCCCGCCTTGACCAGTTCCACCAGCAGAACGAGTTCGTTGGAATGACCCATTGTTAACCAGGAAGAAAAAGCAATTTGAATTATGGCGCGTCCGCAGGGCCGCGCACCAGTCCATATTCCCCCCTCGAAAGCGGGCGCGGGGATAACCGGCGACGCCGCCCGCGGCGCGCGCCAAGGCCAGGATCCGCCTGACGAGTGCCGCACACGGAACCGAGCAAAGGAGAATTCATGCGTGAATACAGCATCGCCGCCATTCCCGGCGACGGCATAGGATCGGAGGTCATCGCGGCCGGGCTGGAAGTCCTGCGGGCACTCGCCGCAGCCGACGGCGGCTTCGGCCTGCGCATCGAACACTTCCCATGGAGTTCGGCGTACTACCAGGAACACGGCCACTACATCCCTCCCGACGGCCTGGCGCGTCTCAAGGCGTTCGATGCCATCTTCTTCGGCGCCGTCGGCGCGCGCGAGGTGCCGGATCATGTCTCCCTGTGGGGCCTGCGCCTGCCTATCGCGCAGGGCTTCGACCAATACGCCAATGTGCGGCCCGCCCGCGTGCTGCCCGGCGTAAAAAGCCCGCTGGCCAACGGCGAGGACATCGATTGGGTCATCATCCGCGAAAACTCCGAGGGTGAGTACGCCGGCAACGGCGGCCGGGCGCATCGCGGCCTGCCGATAGAAGTGGGTACCGAAACCGCCGTCTTCACACGCGCGGGCGTGGAACGCATCCATCGTTTCGCCTTCAACCTCGCGCGCGGCCGGCCCCGCCGGCACCTCACGCTGGTGACCAAGTCGAATGCGCAGCGCTTCGGCATGGTGATGTGGGACGAGATCTTCTACGAGGTCGCGCGCGACTTTCCCGACGTCAGTACCGACCGGGAACTGGTGGACGCCGTCACCACCCGCATGGTGCTGAAACCCGGCACCCTGGACGTGGTCGTCGCCACCAATCTGCACGCCGATATCCTGTCGGACCTGGCGGCTGCCCTGTCCGGCAGCCTCGGCATCGCGCCCACGGCAAACCTGAACCCGGAGCGCAGCTTTCCCTCGATGTTCGAGCCGATCCACGGCTCGGCCTTCGACATCACCGGCAAGGGCATCGCCAATCCGATCGCCACATTCTGGACCGCCGCGATGATGCTTGAGCACCTGGGCGAAGCTGCCGCGTCTGCCCGCCTGATGAAGGCCATCGAAAGCGTGACCGCGGCTCGCGTCTTTACCCCCGACCTTGGCGGCAGTGCGACCACGGCGGACGTTACCCGGGCCGTACTCGCGGCGTTGGGCCGAATGGCCTGACGCGCGGCGCCCGAAACCGCCGCCGGACAACGATAACTACCGGCGGCGGCCACCGCAGACCAACCAGAGGAGACAACAATGCCTGACATCCTGCGCGCATGCGTCGCGGCGGCCGCCATATTCCTGGCGGCCGGCACCGCCTCGGCGCAATCCTATCCCGACAAACCCATCCGTTTGATCGTGCCCTTCCCGGCCGGCGGCACCACGGATATCCTTGCCCGTACGGTGGGCCAGCACCTGACCCTGGCCTGGGGACAACCCGTGGTCATCGAGAACCGGCCCGGGGCCGGCGCGACCATCGGCGCCGACGCGGCGGCCAAAGCGCGGCCGGATGGCTATACGCTGCTGATGGCGGCCGTGCACCACACCATTGCCGCCACCTACTACAAACACCTGCCCTACGACGTCCAGAAGGACCTGACGCCGGTATCGGTGGTCGCGATCGTGCCGAACGTACTCGTCGTACGTCCGGAGCTGCCTGTATCCAGCGTTCAGGAACTGATCGCCTACGCCAAGGCCAACCCCGGCAAGCTGACCTACGCCTCCAACGGCGCGGGCACCGCTCACAATCTGATCGGCGAGCAGTTCAAGGCCATGACGGGCACGGACATCATGCACATTCCCTATAAGGGCAGCGCACCGGCGCTGACCGATCTCATGGGCGGGCGGGTCACCATGATGTTCGATACGGTGTCCTCATGCCTGCCCTATATCAAGGCAGGCAAACTGAAGGCATTGGCGGTGGCCACGACGACGCGGTCCAGCGTGCTGCCGGAAGTGCCCACGTTGTCCGAGGCGGGCCTGAAGGGATTCGATATCGCTTCGTGGTTCGGTGTGATGGCGCCGGCCGGCACCCCGCCGGCGATCGTCGAGAAGCTGAGCGCGCAGATCGACAAGGACCTTGCCGACCCGGCGGTACGCAAGCAATTGCTGCCCCTGGGCGCCGAGCCGGTGGGCGGCACGCCGCAAGCCATGAAGACGCGGATCGATACAGAGGTGCGCGCCTACGGCGATTTGATGAAGCGCGCCGGCATGCAGGAACAATAACGTCAACCGGCGGGAACGGCCTGCTGGAAGGTGAAACTGTCCGCGTAGAGATGCTCCATACTGGCGCCCAGCGTGGCGAACACGGCCTTGGCCTCGGCGATCATATCCGGAGATCCGCACAGATAGATCGCGTGTTCGGACAGGTCCTCGTAGTCCTGCGCGACCGCGTCCTGGACGTGGCCGCGCCGTCCCTGCCAGGACGCGTCGGCCCGCGACAGCACCGGCACGAAGTCGAACTCGTACAGCCGGTCCTTCCAGCTTGCGATGACGTCGCGCAGATACAGGTCCGCCTCGGTACGCATGCCCCAGTACAGTTTGACGGGCGGACAATCCGGATCGTCCAGCAGCGACTCCAGGATAGCCTTGATGGGCGCCAGCCCGGTGCCGGTCGCAACCATCAGCAAGGGGCGGTAGTCCTCGGCGTGATAGCAGAAGGTACCGAGCGGCGCCTCGATATGCAGCGGCGTACCGGGCGCCGCCTGTCCCAGCACGGCATCCGTGAAGCGGCCGCCCGGTATGCGCCGGATGTGGAGCTCGATCTCCGTCCCCCCGGCGCGCGGCGGCGACGCCATGGAAAAGCTGCGTGCGCTGCCGTCGGGCAGCAGGATATTCATGTATTGCCCCGGCTGGTAATCGGGCAGGCTTCCTTGCGGTAGCGTCAGCACGAGATGCAGTACGTCCTCGCAAGGCCTCTGGATACGGGCCAGGGATGCGGTGGCCCGGACGGGATCGGGCAGTACCGGCCCGCGCGCCGGTATGGACAGGACCAGGTCCGACAGGGGCCTGGCCTGGCAGGCCAGCGCATACCCCTGCGCATGCTCGGCTTCGCTCAAGGCAAGCGGGAATTCCTCGTAGGCAACGCTGCCCTCGACTATCCTGACACGGCAGGTGCCGCAGCCTCCGAAGGTGCATTCGTGCGGCAGCGCCACGCCGGCGCGCGAGGCCGCATCCAGGATGGATGCGCCATCGTCCACCGTGAACGTGTGCGCGGGTTCGAGCAGGATGACGCGATGGCCCATGGCAGACTCCGGCGGGTTATTTCTTGATGTCGGCGGCGACCAGCACCTTCATGCCTTTGTCCGCCAGCAAATCGGCAAGCGCCTGCAAGGCGGCCAGGCCGGCCGCGGTATCCTGTTCGCCGTTGCCGCCGCTCAAGCCCACCCCGCCGATCACTTCGTCGTTCACGACGATGGGAAACCCGCCGACAAACACGGCGAACTTGCCGTCGAAGCTCCACTGGATGCCGAAGGCTTCGTTGCCGGGCAGTGCGGGCCCATTGGGCGGCGTATTGAACAGGTGCGTGGAACGCTTATGACCGGCAGCGGTGAAGGCCTTGTTCCAGGCGATCTGCGGCCCGGTGATGCGGGCGCCGTCCATGCGTTCCATGGCGATGGGATAGCCGCCATCGTCGGCAATGCACACCGTTTCCAGCACGCCGATTTCGCGCGACTTCGCGATCGCGGCCGCGATCATCGCGCGCGCTTCTTCCAACTCCAGCCTGTATACCTGTTTCATGTCCCGATCCTGCCTGTATGTCGTTCGATGATGAATGGATGCGCGCGCCGCTTCAGCCCGCGCGATAGACCGTCTTGATCTGGGTGTAGAACTCCAGCCCCACCCTGCCCGACTCCCGGAAGGTGGATGTGCTGGACCGCTTCAATCCGCCGAACGGGGCGTTGATGAGGTTGCCGGTGGTGGTGCGGTTGATCTTGACGGTGCCGGCCTGGATGTCCTTGGCGAATCGATGCGCGTGTGTGGCATTGCTGGTCGCGATGGCGGCCGACAGCCCGTATTCCGTATCGTTGGCCTGGGCGATGGCGTCTTCATAGCCGTCTACTTCGATGATCGCGATCACCGGCCCGAAGATTTCCTCGCGGGCGATGCGCATCTGCTGGGTAACGTCAGTGAATACCGCGGGAGACACGTAGTAACCCTTGGCCAGCGGCCCATCCTGCAAGCGGTCGCCGCCGTACAGATGCGTGGCCTCGCTTTTGCCCACGGCAATGTAGGAAAGCACGTTGTCCAATTGCCGCGCGGTGGCCAGCGGGCCGAGGTCGCAGCCTGGCTCCAAACCGTTGCCTATCTTCATCGCCTTGACCTTTGCCAGCAGCTTCTCGGTATAGGCGGCCTTGACCTTTCGATCGACCAGCACGCGGCTGGTGCCGGTGCAGGCCTGGCCCGTCAGCGAGAATCCGCCCTTGATCGTCAGGTCGACCGCCTTGTCCAGGTCGGCATCGGCCAAAACGATAAGGGGATTCTTGCCGCCCAGTTCCATCTGGGTGCGCGTGGTGATGCCGACCGACCTGTGGATGTGCTCCCCGGCGGCGGTAGACCCCGTGAAAGAGATCGCCTTGACCTGCGGCGCCTGGGTGATGGCGGCCCCTACCGCCGACGCGGATCCGGTCACGAAGTTCAGCACGCCGTCGGGAATACCGGCCTCCACGAAGGCCTCCGTCAGGCGGTAGCCGCTGAGTGGCGCGTCCGACGACGGTTTGAAGACCACGGTGTTGCCCATGATCAGGGCGGGAGCGATCTTGCGCGCCGGAATGGAAACGGGAAAGTTCCACGGTGAAATCACCGTCACTACGCCGAGCGGCTCAAGCTGGCTGTAGACGACCATGTCCGGATCGTCATTGGGGAAAGTTTCCCCGGTGAAGGATTGCCCTTCGGCAGCGTAGAAGCGCAGGGTCTGGGCCGAACGCAGGATTTCGTCGCGGCTCAGGCCGATCGCCTTGCCTTCCTCGCGCGTCAGCTCTTCGGCGAACTGCGCCACATGCGCTTCCAGGTAATCCGCCGCCCGGTACAGCACCTGCGCCCGCTTGGAGATCGGCGTCGCGCGCCACTGCGCGAAGGCGGACTGGGCCGCCGCTACGGCGGCCTGCGCATCGTCCGGGCCGGATGCCTGGAAGTTGCCCACAATGTCGTCGGTATTGGCCGGATTGATATTGGGTACGGTCTTGCCGCTGGCGCACGGCGACCATCTGCCGGCAATGTAGTTGGTGAACTCGCGATTTTTCAGGTCTTCCACGGACGGCGCCTTTGGATATGAGAGGGACGGCCGGCCTGGCCATGCAGGCATCGGGGCATATTGAACATTGTATACTGTAATCTGACGTTCGACGACGCGAGCGACTAGGGGAATACGCGGGGGCCCATGCAAAAGAGCCCCTCGCGGGAGGGGCTCTTCCAAAGCCTGGCAGAGCGCCTATTGCCAGATCAGGATCGCGCAGATCGTCGATATGAACAGCGCCAGCACGACGGGCAGCAACAGCGCGCGCACCATCTCCAGCACATGCACCCGGGCAAAGCCCGCCACGGCGATCAGGGACGACCACGCGATCAACGTCCCGCCGCCCGTCCATACGGCGCCCATCTGGCCGACGGCCGCCAGCGTGGCCGGGTCGATACCCACTACCGGCCCCAGGGCGCCGGACAAGGTCCCGGTCAGCGGCAGGCCGGCGAAACCCGAACCGTCGATGCCGGTCACCATGCCGACGATCAGCACGCCGAAGGCCACCAGGAAGTGATTCGAGGGGATAAATTGCTGGGCGGAGGCGATGATCTCGAACAGCAGCCCGGGGGCCTGGGCGCTGTCCACGCCCAGGATCTGGGCCGCCGTGTCGTGCGCGCCGATAAAGAAGAAGCCGGCGATCGGAAGCACCGAACCCATGGCCTTGAAGGCGAAGACGAAGCCGTCTGTGATGTGGTCAGGACATACGTCCAGCATGCGGCGCGGGCCCTCCGCCGCGAGAGTGACCAGCATCATCAGCGCCAGCGCCACGCCACCCACCAGCGCCGCGGCATCGCCGCCGCGCAGCGCGGGCAAGCCCGGCAACATCCGCGGCAGCACCATGACGGCGATCACTCCGAGGAAGGCCAGCGGCGTGATGACCGCGAACGCGCGCGACCACTTGATGCGGCGCGCTTCCTCCGGCGTGGCGGCCACGCGCGGAGGCGCGCCCGGCGGCTTCTCGTAGCTTGTGCCGCGCGCGAGCTCCGCCTTGTCGAAACTGCCCTCGGCTTCGATTGTCGCCAGCGTGCCGTCCTGGGCCCTGGCCTGCCAGGAGTCCAGCAGCGCGGGGCTGCCAGGGACGATATGGCGGCGGATCATGAAGTACGCGACCAGCAGCGCGATAGCGCCGGTAATCAGCGAGAGTACGAGCGCGCGGTCCGCCACGGTGGCCGCTCTGACCGCCGCACCGGCGGCCTTGGCGCTGATGCCGGGTGCCACACCGATCACATAATCCGAGGACAGCGCCATGCCCTGCCCCGCGATCGCAATGGCCATGGCTCCGGCCAGGGGCGGCAGGCCGGCGGCGATGGCGGCCGGCAGCAGGATGGCCGAGACCAGCGGCACGGCCGGCGTGGGCCAGAAGAAGAGCGAGATCACGTAAGTACAGGCGGCGATGATGAAGTACGAGAGGTGTCCTCCGCGCATCACCCGCCGCATGGGTTGCACCATGCGCACGTCGGCCTGGATGGATTTCAGCGCATTGAGAAGCGCCGTCATGAAGGTAATGACGAGGAAGATATTGAAAAGCTCTTTCGCCGCGACGAAGCTGGCCGAAAAAATACCGATCAGCGCGCTGATCGGATTTCCGGTGATGGCCAGGACCACCAGGAAGGTGCCGATGACCGATGGCACCACCACATTGGCGCGCAGGACCATCGTAAGAATGATTGCCGCCACGCTGGCCAAATACACCCAATGCGAGGCATTGAGGATCACGTCCGTATGCATCACCAAATCCCCTTGCTGCCGTCCCGGCAGTTCATTGTTGAGATGAACGGTATACTATATGGCATCTGTAGTGCCGCCAACGGCAATATCGAGGGCCTAGGGAATACGATAGGCCGGTCCGGGCATCTGACGCCCGCCTTAAGCGGGTGGACGTGCGCACCGGTCGAATACCGTATACCTTTGCACGACCTGCGCAGAATGCTGTCTGCCGGCCACCGCCAGGGGGAGTAATACAATGACACCGGAGATAAACGTTCACTATCACAACGCCGCCATGTCCATGTCCAACCACCCGTCACCGGCATCCCATGCACCCCCGGCGCCCACGGCGCGAACGCTGAAGATAGGCGAGCAGCACCCGCAACTGTTCGCGGTCGTACGCGACAAGTTGCGGGAACGCATACTCAGCGGCGAGTTCACGCCGGGCGATCGCCTGGTCGAAGGGCGCCTGTCCGATGAAATGGGGGTCTCGCGCATTCCGGTGCGCGAGGCGTTGCGCGCCCTGGCCGCCGAAGGCCTGGTCACCATCGAACCGCGGCGCGGCGCGTCGGTTTCGGTGCTATCCGACGATGTGGCCCATGACATGATCGAGGTACGCGCCACGCTGGAAGGCCTGAACGCCAAACTGGCGGCGCAACGCCGCGACCAGGCCACGGTAGGACGCCTGCAGGCCTTCCTGGCCGAGGGCAACACGGCCGCGCGCACCGACAGCCTGGAACGCTTCCTCGCGCTGAACTCGGAATTCCACGAAATGCTCGCGACCATCGCGGGCAATGTCGTACTGACGGACCTGATGCGTTCGCTGCGCGACCGCACCGCCTTGCTGTTCGCCCCCAGCAACATGCGCCGCGCCAGGCAGAACTGGGACGAGCACGCGCAAATCCTGAACGCGGTCATCGCCGGCAATGGCGACCTGGCCGCGCTGCTCGCCAGCCAACACGTCCACAACGCGGCCAAGGCCTACGTCGAGGCGCAACAACAGAAGTCCACGGCCGGCTAGGACCGGCATCGTCACGCCCGGGACCATCGGCCGGGGCCGGTACGGCCGACGCTGGCGATCGGGCATGCCGCCCCTATGACGCCACGGCACCTCGCTGCCGCCCGCGGCACGATCAAGGCGTGCTGTCGCTCCGGCTTGCCCACGACACCTTGATGTCGCCGTTGACGAAGGTCTGGCACGCCATCCGGTAGCCTTTCTCGAAATCCTCCGGCTTCAGGTGCCGGCGCTCCTTGGGCTTGACCGCGTCCGTGTTTTCCAGCCCTTCTTCGATCAGGCATTTGCACGTACCGCAAAGCCCGCCGCCGCACTTGAAGGGAATGCCGCCCTTTTCCTTGAGCGATACGCGCAGCAGGTTGCTATTGGGCGGGGCGGAAACCACTTTGCCGCCATTGGTAAGAAACGTGATTTCGACCATGATGAAACAGGAAATGAAGCGGCGATGAACTGCCGGAATAAGGAATGGCCACTCAACGCCTGACCAGCGTGGCGTCCAGGGTACCGAAGTCCGCCAGCTCGCGGATGGCGCGGCGGGCATCCCCCACCGTGGCGAACTGCTCCATGACGCGGGCCGGCACCATATTGACGATATGCGGCGGGGCTTCCTCGACAATGCGCACCCTGGCATCCGGCGCCACGCGGGCGACCTGGAAGACGGCCTTCGTCCTGCCATAGAACACGTAGTCGTAGGTCTCCACGACCTCCACGTCCGCGGAGGCCTCGCTGCGATACTGTCCGGGCTTGCTGGTCAGCACCACGTAGCCACTGGCGCACGCCGCCTTTTCCATCATGCCTCGTCGTCGTCCTGGGCCAGCTCGATGTCGGCGTTCAGCCAGAGCTGGCAAGCCAGCCGGTACCCCTGGTCGATGCGGTCGCCCAGCTGCTTTTTCTCTTTCCAGTTGACCGGAGGCAGGTGCTCGCCGCCCGCGAGCACCCGGCAGGCGCACTTGGCGCATTTCCCCATGCCGCACTCGTAGCGCAGATGCGGATAGGGAAAGCGCTTGATGCCAGCCCGCACAACCAGATTGGCATTGTCCTGGACGACGTCCGTGTAGGTCTGGCCGCCTTTGTGGAACACGACTGTGGGCATGGCAAACGCGGCTCAGGCGGCCATTTTCAGTTCGGGCAGCGGAATGTCCTTCTGCACGTAATCCGTATACAGCGCCGTGGTGTACAGCAAACGCATCTGCGCGCCGATCTCGCAGATTTTCAGGCAGCGCTGTTGCAGCTCCGGCGTATTGGCGTGTTCCAGCACGATCTGGTAGCCACGTTCGCCGTGGATCTCATCGGAGACGATATGCAAATCGAAGAATTCCACTTCCTCGTCCGTGAAACCGTATTTCTCGCGCAGCGTCGGCGTTTGCTTGCGGTAAATGGAAGGCACCTGGGATTCCAGGCCCACGACCAGCCCGGCGACCGCCACGATCGGATCTTCGCGCATGGCTACCGCGTAACACCAGCTTTGAAGCGCCCGGGTGGTCGGCGACATATTGTCGGGATTGGTCACCCGTTCACGCGTGGTGCCGCAAGCCTCGGCAAAGCGGATCAGCAAGTCCGTATGGCGGTCGCCCCCGATTTCCTCTTCGTACATATTGGCCAACAGAAAGTCTTTGGCCTCGGTATAGGTGTCGGGCGTGCGCGCATACAGGTATCCCAGGTAATCCGCGAACGGCCCGACATAGTGGTAGTGGTTTTCAGCCCAGCGGCACAGATGCTCGCGGCTCAGCTTTCCGGTGGCCCAGGCGATGCTGAAAGGGGAAGCGTTCGCGCTCTTGCCTTTGATGGCGTTCTCCAGCGCGGTGCGAAATTCGTCTCTATTCATGAGTTCGGCCATGGCGGGCTCCTGATTCACGTTGGGGGTATGCGCTGCCGGCTTGGATAGCGGCGCCTTTTGCACATTGTATACCGTTTGGATGGGCTGTCTTCTAGGGTTAACGCCTAGCCTCTCTAGACTGCGTCTTTCTGTGGCGTAGTGGCGGCGGGGTAGCTACCAACAATACGGATGCGCATGAAAGAGTTTGAATACTGCATACCACATTGGCCTAGATCCGTACCGCAAGGAGGGCACCGCGTTGAATCGAGCCTTGAAATCGAGCTATAATTTTTTTATCGATTAAGCAATCAGTATTTACCATGAGCACACCAACCTTTCCCCACTCCGAAGCGCCTCTCCAGGCTTATCTGGCCACTCCCGTCGGGGAGCAAATGCGCATTCACCTGGATCGCCGTGCGGCGGTTCGCCGCGCGGTTCCGCTCCTTCCGCGGCGATGGGCCGAACTGCTGGCCCTATGGCGCCGCCCGACCGGCACCAGGACACTGCCTGCCGAGCGGCCCCGGGCTCGCGGCGAGCGCCTGGCATCCCAAACGAAATAAAGAAAGACGCAACAAAAAGCGGCAGCCCCGGCAACGGCTGCCGCCCGTTCGGCGACATCCCTGGCGGCATGGCGCTTGCTCCTTGCCTGGTTCCAACAACCGGCAAGGAGATCCACATGAAGCTACGCCGTATCACCCCCGCCCTGGCCCTGGCCGCAATGCTCGCCGCGGGCGGCGCGTATGCGCAATCGTCGGCGCCCACTACGCCGTCCACCACGCCCAACGATTCCACGGCCACGCCGCCCAACAACCCCAAGGTCCCTCCCGGCACCGCATCGCCGCCGGTGAACTCGACCGCCACGCCGCAATCCAATACGGGCAAGGGCACGACGACCCAAAAGAAGGAAATGCGGCGCGACCGTACCCATACCCCCACCAAGAGCAACGGCATGCACAAGGGGTCCGGCAAGATGGGAACCGATAGCTCGACTTCGGGGTCCCCCCAGCCGTCCAAGTCGGTCCCGGCCACCGGCGCCGGCAAGTAATCCAGTCCTTCCGGCCGGCGCTGCCGGCCGGCGTTTCATCTTTCTGCGACCGCCCGGAGCGCGCCGTCCGGCGACCCCGCCATCGACGGTGCCTGCTTCGCGCATGGAGAAACGATCATGGGGACGTTCGCCCACAAAACCCGCGCGCGGGTCGAAGACGACGTGGTCGTCTTTTGCCTTTCTCTTAATGGAGAGGAACGCCAGTTCGAGATTTCCGGAGACGCCCTGCGCGAGAATTTCGGCGCGGAGGATAATTCCGGCAGCGCGCTACTGCGCGCATTCGAACGCGGCTGCGACAAAATCCAGGCCGTGGCCGAAGCCGCCTTCAACACGCCGACCGACGGCGTGACTACTCTGGGCACGGGTGACTTCGACGCCTGACGCCGTACGTCACCCCCCGCGGTGCCCGCTGTCCGACGGCGGCGGCACCCGCGGCGGCCGGGGCCGGCAACGCAATCCGCTTTCAACGTCATGGACTGCCCACCGTAAGCGCATAAACCGGCGGACCAGCATGCATTAATGCGCTTCGATTATGAACAATATGCAGCCGCGCACAGGCCGCGTTCGCAAAAAATTATTTCAGCTTTGACAGAGAGCCGGCCCAATCGACAGGGACATTGTGCAAAAATCGCGCTGTCACATCGCATTCCCGCCCCACCCTTGGAGCCAGAGGCAATCCCACGTGTTTGCGCATTCTTCCCGCCGGCTGACCGGCGCACTGTCCGCACTTTGCGTGTCAATGGCCGCCTTTATCGGCATGGGCATCAGCCAGTCCGCCCAGGCTTTCTCGTTTTTCGATGTCATGAAGCAGGCCCGCGACCTGGCGGACCAAAGCTACAAGGCGCCGGAACCCAATCTTCCGGATTCCCTGCAGGAATTGAAATTCGCGGGCTACCAGCAGGTGCGGTTCAAGAATGACCATCTGCACTGGGGTAACGCGGGCACGAAGTTCACCCTGAGCTTCTATCATGAAGGCATGCATTTCAATACACCGGTCCGCATCAATGAAATCGATGCCGCCGGCGTGCATGAAATCAAATTCAATCCGGACGATTTCGATTACGGCAATTTGAAGCTCGACGCGGCGGCCCTGAAGAATCTGGGTTTCGCCGGTTTCCGGGTGCTGTATCCGGTCAATAGCAAGGACAAAAAAGACGACGAACTGGCTTCCTTTTTGGGCGCCAGTTATTTTCGGGTGATCGGCAAGGGCCAGGTGTATGGACTGTCGGCGCGCGGCCTGGCGATCGACACCGCCCTGCCGTCCGGCGAGGAATTCCCCCGTTTCCGTGAATACTGGATCGCGCGGCCGGCGCCCGAGGACACCACGCTGACGATCTATGCCTTGCTGGATTCGCCGCGCGCCGCCGGCGCCTACCGCTTTGTGTTGAAACCCGGCGACGACGGTACCGTCGTCGATGTGAAGGCCCGCATTTTCCTGCGCGACCATGTCGGCCGCCTGGGCATCGCCCCGTTGACCAGCATGTTCCTTTATGGCTCCAACCAGCCATCGCCGGTGGTGAACTACCGGCCGGAAATGCACGATTCGGACGGTCTGGCCATACATACCGGCAATGACGAATGGCTGTGGCGGCCATTGGTCAATCCCCGCCGCCTGGCAGTCAGTGCGTTCAGCGCGGAGAACCCGCGGGGTTTCGGCCTGCTGCAGCGCGGCCGCGAGTTCAGCCGTTACGAAGACCTGGACGATCGCTACGAAAAGCGGCCCAGCCTGTGGATCGAACCACAGGGCGATTGGGGCAAGGGCAGCGTCCAGCTCGTGGAAATCCCCACAAAAGATGAAACCAACGACAACATCGTAGCGTTCTGGGTGCCGGAGAAACAGCCCGCCAAGGGCGAACCGCTGGATGCCGATTACCGCATGACATGGACCTTGAACGAAAGCAGGGCCCACAACACCCCGCTGGCGTGGGTCATGCAAACGCGCCGTTCGCGCGAGGAAGTGAAAGGCCCGGATCTTATCCGCCGCGCCGACGGCAGCATCGCGTACATCATCGATTTCGTCGGCCCGTCCCTGAAGTCGCTGCCGGCGGATGCCACCATCACCGCGGATACCTGGGTCGACGGCAACGGCCAGATCATCGAAAACAGCGTGCGCCCCAATCCGGTCACCGGCGGGCGGCGCCTGACGCTGCGCGTGAACGTGAAAGATCCCACCAAACCGGTGGAAATGCGGGCTTTCCTGACCAATGGGCAAGCGCCTTTGTCGGAAACCTGGACTTATCGCATCCCGAATGAACCTGAAGCCAAATAACAGCCTGCCCGGCAACGACGCGGTGGAAGATTATCTCGACCGCCTGGCGCTGCCTCCCGAAGCGCGAGGGGCGGCCGCCGCTCGCGCGGCGGAAGCGGCGGGCGAAGGCCGGTCCGCCCTGGACGCCGTGCACCGCTCGCTGGCGGACAGGGACGCGCCCGGCGGCGACCCGGTATTGGCCTCCGGCCTGCAGCGCCTGCGCGCCGCCGAAGGCGGGGATCCGGACATCGACGGCATGGCCCGGCAAACGCCGGACTCGGGCGTTTGCCTGCCATCGGCCCCGCCGTTGCGACGCACGCCGATGTCCCCGGAACCCTGGGTGCCCAATCCCCTGGTCCGTTTCTGGCGCCGCCTGCGCGGCCAGGGACCGCACCTGTCGGACGACTACATGGCCACCGCGCCGCGCATGGACCCGCGCTGGCGCCAGGCCGGCAGCCGGCGCCGCATGTGCCTGCTGCTCCTGGTGATCCTGCAGACGGTCGTCGCGACGTACTACATGAAAGGCGTGCTGCCCTACCAGGGCAAGCAGGTACTGGAAGTCGGCATCCTGTTTCTCTTTGCGCTGCTGTTCGGCTGGGTATCGGCCGGCTTCTGGACGGCGATGATGGGATTCCTGCAACTGCTGATCGGCCGCGACCGCTACAGTATTTCGGCGCGCGGCATGGAGGACGCTCCCATCGAGCAGTCGGCCCGCACGGCGATCGTGATGCCGATCTGCAATGAAGACGTATCGCGGGTCTTCGCCGGCCTGCGCGCCACCTACGAATCGCTTGCCCAGACCGATGTGCTGGATCGCTTCGACATTTTCGTCCTGAGCGACAGCTACAAGGCCGACATCTGCGTGGCGGAGCAGC
Source organism: Bordetella sp. (assembly GCF_057362025.1). Taxonomy (NCBI): domain Bacteria; kingdom Pseudomonadati; phylum Pseudomonadota; class Betaproteobacteria; order Burkholderiales; family Alcaligenaceae; genus Bordetella; species Bordetella sp. The sequence continues at coordinate 30,213 of NZ_JBMQQZ010000007.1, forward strand.
GCGCATGGATGGATCTGTGCAAGGCGGTCAAGGGATTCGGCCGGATCTTCTATCGCCGCCGGCGCCGCCGCGTCAAGCGCAAGAGCGGCAATATCGACGACTTCTGCCGCCGCTGGGGCGGCAACTACCGCTACATGATCGTGCTGGACGCGGACAGCGTCATGAGCGGCGAGTGCCTGAAGCGGCTGGTGCAACTGATGGAAGCCAGTCCCGATGCGGGCATTATCCAGAGCGCGCCGCAGGCCAGCGGCATGGACAGCCTGTACGCACGCATCCAGCAATTCGCGACACGGGTATACGGGCCTTTGTTCACAGCCGGCATGCACTATTGGCAGTTGGGCGAATCGCATTACTGGGGCCACAACGCCATCATCCGGCTGGCGCCCTTTATGCGCCACTGCGTATTGGCGCCCCTGCCGGGCAAGGGGGCCTTCGCGGGCGCCATCCTGTCGCACGACTTCGTCGAAGCGGCACTGATGCGCCGCGCCGGCTGGGGGGTATGGATCGCCTACGACCTGCCCGGCAGCTATGAAGAACTGCCCCCCAATCTGCTGGAGGAATTGCAGCGCGACCAGCGGTGGTGCCATGGCAACCTGATGAACTTCCGGCTGTTTTTTATCCAGGGATTCCATCCGGTGCATCGCGCGGTGTTCCTGACGGGCGTGATGTCGTATCTGTCCGCACCCTTGTGGTTCCTGTTCCTGCTGCTGTCCACCGCCCTGCTGGCGGTGCATACGCTGACCGAACCGCAGTACTTCGTCGAGCCCCGCCAGCTATTTCCGATCTGGCCGCAGTGGCATCCGGACAAGGCGATCGCGTTGTTTTCGACGACAGCCGTGCTGCTGTTCCTGCCCAAGGTGCTGGGCGTGCTTCTGGTATGGGCGCGCGGCGCGCGGCTGTTCGGCGGCCGCCAGAAAGCCCTGTCGAGCATGCTGATGGAAGTGCTGTTCTCCATGCTGCTGGCGCCGGTGCGCATGCTGTTCCACACGCGTTTCGTGGTGGCGGCTTTCCTGGGCCTGTCGGCGAAGTGGATTTCCCCTGCCCGCGACAACGACCAGACGACATGGGGCGACGCATTCAAGCGGCACGGTTCGCAGACCCTGCTGGGCCTGTGCTGGGCCGCACTGGTGGCGTGGCTGAACCCGGTCTTCCTGCTATGGATGGCGCCTATCCTGGCCGCGCTGCTGCTGATCATCCCGCTCTCGGTCTACTCCAGCCGGGTGGACCTGGGCCGGCGCGCCTATCTGTCGCGGCTGTTCCGCATACCGGAGGAAACCCAGCCGCCGACGGAACTGCAGGCGACCCGGCGCTATACCGCGCAGAACCGCAACGTGGCGCATATCCCGGACTTCGAAGACGCGGTGGTGGACCCGGGCGTCAATGCCCTGGCCTGCGCCATGGCCAGCGGGCGCCACAAGCCCAACCCGCTGAACGAAGCGCAGCGCCGGGAACAGGTGGACCGCGTCATGGAATACGGCGTGGACGCGCTTTCGGAACCGCAGAAAATCAAGCTGTTGGACGACCCCGTGGTGCTGAGCCGGGTGCACGGCGCGATGTGGCGCAGCCGCGAGGACCACGCCTTGCAACTGCGCCAGCGCACGGCCCCGCGCGAAGAACCGCCGGAACCGCTCGTGACAACGGAAACGGCGGCCGTGCTTTGAGCAGTCGGCGCTGTGAACTACCGGTGCATCGAGCGCTCGCAGGATGCACCGGGAACAACCGCTTCGAATCGCTTACAAGGTCCGTATCGGCGCGCCCGCTGCCCAGGCCTGGATGGCCTCCAGCACGTTCTCGTAGAACGTGCGGAAATTGTCGGCACTGACGTAGCCCAGATGCGGGGTCAGTACCACATTGTCCAGCTTGCGGACCGGATCGTCCGCGGGCAGCGGCTCGATGGGATAGACATCCAGGCCCGCCCCACCGATACGCCGGTTACGCAACGCATCCATGAGCGCGTCGTGGTCCACCAGCCCCGCCCGTGAGGTATTCACCAGGAAGGCCGTCGATTTCATGGCCGCGATACTGGCAGCGTCCACGACCTGCCGTGTCGACGCGGACAGGATCAGGTGGATGCTGACGACGTCGGAAGTCGCGAACAGTTCGTGCTTGTCGACGTACCGGGCGCCGCCCTGTTCAGCCCGCTCCGGCGTCAGGTTGGGGCTCCATGCGACGATATCCATGTCGAAGGCCCGCCCCACCCTGGCCAGCCCGCTACCCAGCTTGCCCAGGCCGACCACCCCCAGGCGCTTGCCCTTCAGCGGAACCGGCATGCCGGTCTGCCACAGGCCCTTGCGCATATTGGCGTCTTCCGTGCACACATTCTTGAACAGCGCCAGGATCAATGCCCAGCTCAGTTCGGCGGTGGCATTCAGGCCGTTGTCCGAACCCGGCGCGCCGCACACCACGATGCCGCGCGCCTTGCACGCGGCCAGATCCACCGAATTGTTGCGCAGCCCGGTGGTCACCAGCAGGCGCAGGTTCGGGAGGGCGTTCACGAGCGCGGCCGGGAACGGCGTGCGCTCGCGCATGATGACGATGACATCGAAAGGCTGCAGCATGGATACGCGCTGGGGGCCTTCGGGCAGATACTCACGAAACACCTGTACGCTGGCCTGCGGCCCCAGCGAGGCCCAGTCGGCGTAATCCTTGGCCACGCCATGGTAGTCGTCAAGAATGGCGATCTTCAATGCCTTCTCCTGGTGGGATGGTAGGGTTGCGAGGCAGCGTGCCCGTTCAGCCGCCCTTCTGCGTAGGTTTATTCAGGTGCTCCAGCAGCGCCTCGCGCGGCAAGGCGCCGCTGACGCGGCTGCCATCGCGGAAGAACAGCGTCGGCGTTCCGCGCACCATCAAGCGCTGGCCCAGGGCCAGGACCTGTTCTATCGGCGCACTGCAATTGCCGCTGGCCGGCGCGGGCATCTTGCCACGCACCATCCAGTCGTCCCATGCCTGGCCGGGATGCGACGCGCACCAGATATCGCGCGCCTTGACGCGCGAATCGGGCGCCAGGATGGGGTAGATGAAGGTATAGACGGTCAGGTTGGGGACGTCTTCGAGCGTCTGGCGCAGCTGCTTGCAGTAGCCGCAGTTGGGATCCTCGAAGACCGCCAGCACGCGCGAACCGTCGCCCGTGACCCGCTTGACGGCCAGGTTCAGCGGCAATTGGTCGAACGACACCGCGCCGATCTGCTCCTGCCGTTCGCGCGTGACGTCCTGGCGGGTCGCCGCGTCGATCAGGGGACCTTCCATGACCCAGCCCACGTTCGAATCGGTGTAGATCAGATCCATCCCGACCTGCACTTCGAACAAACCGTAGGGCGTGCGGCGCACGGCGGTCACGGCCAAGTCCGGAAAGCGCTGGTGGAACAGCGCCGCGACCTGCTCGGTGTCGCCCGCATCGCCCTGCCCGGCAGCCGTGCTTATCACTTTCTCGCCGGGATTGGGGCCGGCGGTGCTCGTCACCTTGGCCGAGGGGCCGGCGCCGGAAGTGCTGGTTACCGTTTCGCCGGGGACGGGCTGGCCCGCCGACTGGGTGGAAATGACTTTGTCCGCGGCATGGGCGGATACCGCTACCGCGGCGGCGACACCGACGGCCGAAAGCCAGGCGCGGAAATTCATTTGAGACTCCTTGATGCTCGATACAGTCCAGCCCCTGGACGGCGGCCGGACGCTGGCTTGGACCCCGGCATGGCCGGCGGGTTCATCCGCCGGAAGCTTGCTCGATCAACAGCCTTTTGAAAAGCGGTATTGCCTCGACCCAACGCATGCCCGCATTCCGCGCCCAGGCCGCGGGGGCGGAACGGCTGGCGAACAGGCGGTGCAGCCCGTCCGTGGCCAGCCGCATGGCCAGGACCGGCTCGGCGCGGGCGCGCTGGTAGCGCCGCAGGACACGGGGGTCTCCCGGGCTGCGGTACGGTTCCCGCCGCGCGACGATTGTAGCCAGCGTTTCGGCGTCGCCCAGGCCCAGATTCAAGCCCTGCCCCGCCAATGGATGCACGCGGTGCGCGGCGTCGCCGGCCAGGGCCACGCCGGGCGCGGCCATCTGGGCATGCTCCAGGAAGAGCGGAAAACCGTGCAGTGCGATATTCATGCGCAGATCGCCCAACCGCCCCTGCGTCACCGCGGCAAGATGCGCGCGCACGGCATCCGCCTGGGCGTCGGGCGGCAGCGCCTGCACCGCCCGGGCGCGCGCCGCGGGCGCCGACCATACCATGGAAACCTGCGGTCCCCGCGCCGTGTCCGGCAGGGGCAGCAGCGCCAGCACGCCCTCGTCGTGGAACCATTGCATCGCCGTGCCATGGTGCGGCAGCGACGCATCCAGATGCGTCACCAGGCCCACGGCGTCATAGGGCCGGGAATGTTGCACCAGTCCGGCCGCCGAGCGCAGCGGCGAAGCCGCACCATCCGCGCCGATGGCCAGCTCGGTCCGCAACTGGGCGCCGTTTTCCGTGAGCACGGCGCCATGCTGGTACCCGACGCAGCGGTCCGGGATCCAGGGAATGCCCGACAGGCGGACGGCCTGGGCCAGCACGCGTTCGACTTCAGCGGCCTCGACGATCCAGGCCAGATGCGGCTTGGCCGCCTGCCAGGCGTTCAACATCACCGTCCCGTCGGCATCGCCATGCACTTCCATGGCGTCGACAGGGGCGATGCGCGCGGCCGGCAGGGCATCCCAGATGCCCAGGCCGGCAAGAAAGCGCTGGCTGGCCGGCGACAGCGCATACACACGCGGCTGGTAATGTTCGGCCGGTGCCGGCGGCACCGTGGCGACGGGCGCCAGCACGGTCACCGGTTGCTTCTGGCGCGCCAGCGCCAGGGCGGTCGCCAGGCCCACGATGCCGGCTCCGCAAACGAGTATTCCCTGGCTCATCGCGCGCTGGGCTCCCCGGCCTGCTTCGGCCACAAAATCCACATCTGGCCGCGCTGCTTCATGCGCCCGGCCATTTGTCCGGCGGCGTCGCCATAGCCCCAATAGAAGTCGGCGCGGGCGGCCCCCCGGATAGCGGCCCCGGTATCCTGCGCGAACACCAGCCTGTCCAGCGCACGGTCCGTCCCCGGCCAGGTCGTTCCCAGGAATACCGGGGTGCCCAGCGGGACGAAGGACGTATCCACCGCGATGGACCGGCGCGCCGTCAGGCTTAGGCCATACGCCCCGCGCGGCCCGGCTTCGGGGTCGGTGACGGGTTCTTCCTTGAAGAAGACCACCGCCGGATTGGCGTTCAGCATTTCGCGCACCCGCTGGGGATTGCGCTGCGCCCAGGCCCGGATGTTTTGCATCGATGCCTGGTCGGCAGACAGTTGGCCTTTGTCCACCAGCCAGCGGCCAATGGAAACGTAAGGCTGGCCGTTGTGATCGGCATAGGCGACGCGTATGGTTTTGCCGGCGTCGGGACCGCCGGTCAGCAGCACGCGGCCCGAACCCTGTACCTGCAGGAAGAAGTTGTCGACCGGATCGTCCACATAGACCAGCACCGGGGGACGGCGGGCGGGGTTGCTGTCCAGCTCCGCGCGGGTGTCATAGGGCACCACGCGCTTGCCCTCCAGCTTGCCTCTTACCCGTTTGCCGGCCAATTCGGGATAGATCGCGCCCAGGTCGATGGTGAGGAGATCCTTGGGCGGCATATACAGGGGCCATTGATCCAGCCCGCCCTGCACGCGCGACCCGCGCACCAGCGGTTCGTAATAGCCGGTGACCATATTGGAAGCCGGTTTGCCGTCCGCGGCCAGTAGCCGCCAGGGCTGCAGGTAGGTTTGCAAAAAGCGGCGCACGCTTTCGGGGTCGGTCGCGACGGGACGCCGCGCCGGGTCGATGGCGGCGGCGCAGACCGGCTGCCAGGCGCGCGGGGTGGCGCGCGCCGGCACGGTCAGGTTGCCGGAGGTCGGCCGCATCAGCCCCTTGCAGTTGAGCAGGAACACCTGCCAGAACTGGGCCAGGTCGTCGTCGCGCCAGGCCGGGATCTCGCTGTAGTTCACGCGCTGGAAGCGGCCCGCCAGGGGGCGGGTCGGCGTATCGGGCAAGGCGGCAAGCGCGGGCACGACCAGGGGGGCCTCCGCCCCGGGCGCAACCGTGGCGGCGCCGGGCGTGCCGGCGGCTTGCTCGGCGGGGATCTGGTTTTCGACGGTCGAACAACCGGCCAGGGCGCCGGCAAGCAGCAGGAGCGGAGCCAGTCGGGACAATGAGCGCTTCATCGTGAATGGGGACAGATTATGCGGACGGCCCGGGCCGGGCCGCCAATGCGGGATCAATGCAGGGTGCGCGGCATGGCAAGCAGGAATTCCGCGATCGTCACTTCGAAGGGAATGCCGTTTTCGCCGACACAGTGATAGCTGCCGCGCATGGTACCCACGGGCGTGGGGAGCGGGCAGCCGCTGGTGTATTCGAAGGTCTCGCCGGGCGCCAGCAGGGGCTGCTGGCCGACCACGCCCAGGCCGCGGACTTCGCGCACGCGCTGGTTGCCGTCGGTGATGATCCAATGCCGGCTGATCACCTGTGCGGGATGTTCGCCGGTATTGGTGATGCGCACCGTATAGGCGAAAACGTATTCCTGCTCTCCAGGATTGGACTGTTCAGGCACGTAGCGCGGCTCCACGGCCACGGTCAGGTCATAGGGTTTCACTGGCTTTCCGGCCTTTTAGTCTGGATCGACGGCAACTGCTGCCGGTATGGCGCCGCATGCCCGATGCGGCGATGGCGGCTGGCGCGGGTCCCGGCAAACTACAATATTGGCACATTATCCCTTGAATGCCGCCGACCATGTCTTTCCTATCCCCTGGCACCCGCATCGCGCCCAGCATCCTTTCCGCCGACTTCGCCCGCCTGGGCGAAGAAGTGCGCAATGTCGTCGCGGCAGGCGCCGACTGGATCCACTTCGACGTCATGGACAATCATTACGTCCCGAACCTGACGATCGGCCCCATGGTCTGTGCCGCCATCCGCCCGCATGTCGAGGTACCCATCGACGTGCACTTGATGGTGGAGCCCGTCGACGAACTGGTTCCGCAATTCGCCAAGGCCGGGGCCAATATTATTTCCTTCCACCCGGAAGCGACGCGGCACGTGGACCGCACCCTCGCGTTGATCCGCGACCACGGCTGCAAGGCGGGGCTGGTCTTCAACCCGGCCACCTCGCTGGATCACATGGACTATGTCATGGACAAGCTGGACGTGGTGCTGGTCATGTCGGTCAACCCCGGTTTCGGCGGGCAGAGCTTCCTGCCTTCGGCGCTGCAAAAGCTGCGCGATGCGCGCGCGCGCATCGACCGCTGGACGAGCGAAGGGGGCCAGCACATCGCCCTGGAAGTCGACGGCGGAGTGAAGGTGGACAATATCGCCGAAATTCGCGCCGCGGGCGCGGATACGTTCGTGGCCGGATCCGCCATCTTCGGCCACTCCGACTACGCCTCGATCATCGGCGCGATGCGCCAGCAGATCGCCGCGGCCGGCTCGCTGTCCGCCTGAAGGAATTCCTCTCATGAAGTTCTTCCAAGCCGCGCTGCTGGATCTGGACGGCACCCTTCTGGATTCCGTGCCGGACCTCGCCACGGCCGCCAATGCCATGCGCATGGAGCTCGGCATGCCACCGCTGCGCGAGGACGTCATCGCGACCTTCGTCGGCAAGGGCGTGGACCGGCTCGTGCAGCGCACGCTGGCCGGCGCCCAGGAACACGGCGACCTCGACCCGGACCTGTACGCCCGGGCGCGCACCTCTTTCTACCGTCACTATCACCTGGTGAATGGCGACAAGGCCGTGATATTCGACGGCGTGCTCGACGGGCTCAAGACCATGCGCGACCAGGGGCTGAAGATGGCGGTCGTCACCAACAAGCCCACCGAGTTCACGATGCCGCTCCTGCAGCGCACGGGCCTGGCCGGTTTTTTCGCCGCCGTGGTCTGCGGCGATACCTGCGCGCGGAAGAAACCCGACCCCCAGCCCATGCTGCATGCCTGCTCGCTTCTGGGGGTCTCCCCGGAACGGGCGGTGACCATCGGCGACTCCATCAACGACTCCCAGGCCGGACGCGACGCCGGCACGCGGGTGCTGGTGGTGCCCTACGGCTACAACGAAGGGGTGGACGTGCGAACGCTGGACGTCGATGGTATAGTGTCGTCTCTCGTTGAAGCCGCGCATTGGATCAATCGGGAAAACAACCTTCCGTCCACCAGCGCGGCCCACTGACATCCATACCCGAATCGCAAAAATGATCGCCCCTGTCCTGACGCAACTGCCTGGCGCCTCGTGGCGCTGGTGGCGTTTGGCATCCGGGTGGCGATAAGGCATTTCCCGGCGTCCGACGCGTATGCGGTCAGGCGCCGAATCCAGCAAAATCCCCAAGCCCGGAACCAGAACACTGGCCGGGCTTTTTGCTTTTCGCCCGGCTCGACATCAAAAGACCGACACGAGACCGATATGACCGAACTGGAATTCAAAGCCCTTGCCCACCAGGGATACAACCGCATCCCCCTGGTGGCCGACACCTATGCCGACCTCGACACGCCGCTTGGCATCTACCTGAAGCTGGCGCATTCCGGGCCGGAAAACGGCCGCATGACCTGCCTGCTGGAGTCGGTGGTGGGCGGCGAGCGCTTCGGCCGCTATTCCTTCATCGGCCTGCCCGCGCGCACGGTGATCCAGTCGCGCGGCACCGTCACCGAGGTACTGCACGACGGCAAGGTCGTGGAGACGCATCACGGCGATCCCCTGTCCTTCATCGAGCAATACCAGGCGCGCTTCAAGGTCGCGCTGCGGCCCGGCATGCCGCGCTTCGCCGGCGGCCTGGCAGGCTACTTCGGCTATGACACAGTGCGCCATATCGAGCCGCGCCTGGGCCCGGCGGTCAAGCCTTTCCCTGCCGGCATGGACGAAGGCACGCCGGACATCATGCTGCTGCACGTCGACGAACTGGTCATCGTCGACAACCTCGCCGGCCGCATCTATCTGATGGTGTACGCGGACCCGGCCCAGCCGGAAGCCTATGCCCGCGCCCAGCAGCGGCTGCGCGAATTGCGGCAGAAACTGCGCAAGCCCATCGAGATCCCGTACAGCCATGCCAGCATGCAGACGGCCGAACAGCGCGACTTCAAGAAGGAAGACTACCTGGCCGCCGTGCTGCGCGCGAAGGAATACATCGCCGCCGGCGACCTGATGCAGGTACAGGTGGGGCAGGTCATCACCAAGCCTTTCCGCGATTCGCCGCTGTCCCTGTACCGGTCGCTGCGTTCGCTCAATCCTTCGCCGTACATGTACTTCTGGAATTTCGGCGACTTCCACGTGGTCGGCTCGTCGCCGGAAATCCTGGTGCGCCAGGAACGCATCGTCGAGGACGACAAGCCCAAATCGCGCGTCACGATCCGCCCGCTGGCCGGCACGCGCAAGCGCGGAGGCACGCCGGAGGAAGACGCGACGCTTGCCGCCGAGCTGCGCGCCGACCCCAAGGAAATCGCCGAACACGTGATGCTGATCGACCTGGCACGCAACGACGTCGGACGCGTCGCGGAAACCGGAACGGTGAAGGTTACCGACACCATGGCCATCGAACGGTATTCGCACGTCATGCACCTGGTATCCAATGTCGCAGGCGATCTCGATCCCGCCATGACCAGCATGGATGTCCTGCGCGCGGCTTTCCCGGCGGGCACGCTGACCGGCGCACCCAAGGTGCGGGCCATGGAGATCATCGATGAACTCGAACCCGTACGGCGCGGCATCTACGGCGGCGCGGCGGGCTACCTGAGCTACGGCGGCGAAATGGACGTGGCCATCGCCATCCGCACCGGTGTCATCAAGGACGGCACGCTTTACGTGCAGGCCGCGGCCGGCATCGTCGCCGATTCCAACCCGGAAGCGGAATGGGCGGAAACGGAAGCCAAGGCCCGCGCGGTACTGCGAGCGGCCGAACAGGTCCAGAACGGACTGGACCAGCCCATCTGACGGCCTCGCGGCCGGCATGCGGGACTTTCACACCGAACGGATAACAAGGGTTGAAGCCATGAGCCTCTTGATGATCGACAACTACGATTCCTTCACATACAACCTGGTGCAGTATTTCGGCGAACTCGGCGAAGACGTGCGCGTCGCGCGCAACGACCAGATCACGCTGGAAGAGATCGCCGCCATGAAGCCGGACCGCATCTGCGTGTCGCCCGGCCCCTGCTCGCCCGCCGAGGCCGGTATCTCGGTGGCGGTAATACGCGAATTCGCCGGCAAGGTGCCCATCCTGGGTGTCTGCCTGGGCCACCAGGCCATCGGAACGGCCTTTGGCGGCGATATCGTCCGCGCGCCGCGCATCATGCACGGCAAAACGGTGCGCATTTCCCACACCGGCACCGACATCTTCGCCGGGCTGCCGACGCCCTACACCGTCATCCGCTACAACTCGCTCACCATCGATCCGGCCACCCTGCCGGATTGCCTGGAGGCAACGGCCACCGCCGAAGACGGCGACATCATGGGCGTGCGTCACAAAGCGCTGCCCATATACGGGGTACAGTTCCATCCCGAATCCGTGCTCAGCGAACACGGCCATGCATTGATGCGGAATTTCCTGGAAATCCGATAAAAGACCATTCCGAAGAGGGGGAATCGATCATGACGATAACGGCGACCGAAGCGCTGACGCGCTGCATCGAACACCGCGAGATTTTTCACGACGAAATGCTGCACCTGATGCGCATGCTGATGAGCGGCGAACTGTCGCCGCAGATCGCGACGGCGTTGCTCATGGGATTGAGAGTAAAGAAGGAAACCATAGGGGAAATCACCGCGGCGGCGCAGGTCATGCGCGAGTTCGCCACGCCGGTCGAAACCCCGTACCCCGAACGGCTGCTGGACATGTGCGGCACGGGCGGCGACGGCAGCCGGACGTTCAATATCTCGACCGCCGCGATGTTCGTCGCCGCCGCGGCGGGCGCGAAAGTCGCCAAGCATGGCGGACGCAGTGCGTCGTCGTCCTCCGGCAGCGCCGACGTGCTGGAAGCCCTGGGCGCCAACCTGCAACTGGCCCCCCAGCAGGTCGCCGAATGCATCGCCGAGGTCGGCATCGGCTTCATGTTCGCGCCAGCCCATCATGGCGCCATGAAGAATGTCGCGGCCGTGCGCAAGGAAATGGGCGTGCGCACCATTTTCAACATCCTGGGACCGCTTACCAACCCCGCCAGCGCGCAGAACCAGCTGATGGGCGTTTTCCACTCCGACCTCGTCGGTATCCAGGTCAGGGTGCTGCAGCGGCTGGGGTCGCGCCACGTCCTTGTGGTGCATGGCCGCGACGGCATGGACGAAGCATCCCTCGGGGCCGCGACCATGGTCGGCGAACTGAAGGACGGCGACATCCGCGAATATGAGATCCATCCGGAGGACTACGGGCTATCCATGATGTCCAACCGGGGAATCAAGGTGTCCAATCGTGAGGAGTCGCGCGACCTTATCCTGGAAGCGCTGAACGACAAACCGGGTCCTGCGCGCGATATCGTCGTCCTGAACGCCGGACTGGCCATCTATGCGGGTAACGTCGCTCCAACGATTGAAGCCGGCCTGAAACTGGCGGCTGATACGATTGCATCAGGTGCCGCTCGCGGCAAGCTTGAAGAATTTTGCGCTTACACCCGGAAGTTTTGAGATGAACGACATTCTTGCGAAGATCCTTGCCGTCAAGGCGGAGGAAGTCGCCACCGCACGACAAATGCGCAGCGAGGCGGAGCTGCTGCGCGAAGCCCAAGCCCGGCAGGACGTACGCGGCTTCGCCCAGGCGATCGAAGACAAAATCGCCTCTGGCAAGCCCGGCGTCATCGCGGAGATCAAGAAAGCTTCTCCGTCGCGCGGCGTGCTGCGCGAAAACTTCAGCCCCGCCGAAATCGCGGCCTCTTACGCGGTGCACGGGGCCGCCTGCCTTTCCGTGCTGACCGACGTACAGTTCTTCCAGGGCTCGCACGACCATCTGCGGCAGGCTCGCGCGGCCTGCCCCCTGCCCGTCCTGCGCAAGGATTTCATCATCGATCCCTACCAGGTGGTGTTCTCCCGGGCATTGGGTGCCGACTGCGTGTTGCTGATCGTGGCGGCCCTGTCCCCGACCCAGCTCAAGGAGCTCGAAGCGTGCGCCATGGACCTGGGCATGGACGTGCTGGTCGAAGTCCACGATGCCGCCGAACTCGAGGTGGCGGTCCAGTTGCGCACCCCGCTCATCGGGATCAACAACCGCAACCTGCGCACCTTCGAGACCACCTTGCAGACCACCCTGGACCTGCTGCCCCAAGTGCCCGCCAGCCGCCGCATCGTTACCGAAAGCGGCATCCTGCAGCCGCAGGATGTCCGCATGATGCGCGACCACAAGGTCGAAGCCTTCCTGGTGGGAGAGGCCTTCATGCGCGCCGCGGATCCGGGCGCGGAACTGGCCAGGCTTATCGCCTGAACCCGCCAGGCGCCACGGCCGGCCTTGCGCGCGCGTCCCGCCCGGCCGTTGGCCCCATTGCCTGCCCCGGTATACGACGATCGCCAGTCAAACAACGGCATTCCAGACGTATTTCTTGACCATTTCCCCGGCGGCCGGCGTTGCTAAGATCGCGGCGTGGCGCCCGCGCGTCGGCCGCTTGCAGGGACCGGCGCCCATCCCGGGCGTCCCTATCCGAGACTCCTAGACAGGACACTTCCTCCATGGATGAAGCTTTCAGCCACCAGTTGTCGATGACCATCCTGATGACGCCGGATATGGCCAATTTTTCCGGCAACGTCCATGGCGGGCATATCCTGAAATACCTGGACCAGGTCGCCTATGCCTGCGCCAGCCGCTATGCCGGCCAATATGTGGTCACGCTTTCCGTGGACCAGGTCGTATTCCGGGAACCGATCCATGTCGGCGAGCTCGTGACCTTCCTCGCGTCGGTCAACTACACGGGAAGGACGTCGATGGAGATCGGCATCAAGGTGATTACCGAGGACATCCGCCAGAAGCTGGTGCGCCATACCAATAGCTGCTATTTCACCATGGTGGCCGTAGACGAGCTGGGCAACCCGACGCCGGTACCGCCGCTGGAGCCGCGCAACGAAGAAGAACGCCAACGCTTCGAAGCCGCCGACCAGCGCCGCGCGCTGCGGCAGGAAATGCAGCGTCGCCACGTCGCCATCAAGCAGAATGTGGCGGACGCAGGGCCTCGCTGACCATGGCCGACAGCTGGTCCAGGTTGAACGGCTTCTGCAGCACACGCTCGTGCTCCATCACGCTGGCGCCGACCTGCGCGTCGGCGTAGCCCGTCGCCAGGATGACAGGCAGATCCGGCAGCATCGCGTGGGCCCGCTCGATGACTTCGGCGCCGTTGAGCTTGGGCATGATGAAATCCACCACCAGCAGGTCCGGCGGCTCGTCGCGCATCATCGCCAGCCCTTCCTCGCCATCGGCGGCCTGCCTGACCTCATAGCCGAGGATCTCCAGGCATTCGACGATCAGGTGGCGCACCGACGCGTCGTCGTCGATCACCAGGATATTCACCGCCCGTGCCTGCGCCGCGGCGGTGCCGGCCGCCGCCACCGTGTCGTCCACCGCGTCGGGATCCGCCATCGCCAGCCAGATTTCCACCTCCGTTCCGCGCCCTTCCTCGCTGGCGATGCACGCGGTGCCCCCTGATTGGCGGGCGATTCCGTAGACCTGGCTCAATCCCAGCCCGGTTCCCTTGCCTACGGGCTTGGTGGTGAAAAACGGGTCGAAGACCTTGCTCAGCGTCTGCGCGGGAATGCCCGTGCCGGTGTCCTTGACCGAGATCACCACGTAGCGCCCCGCAGCCAGCTCGCCTTCGCCGCTTTGGCGCAATCCGGTGGACAAGGTGACCTCACCGCCCGCGGCCATGGCATCGCGCGCGTTCAGACACAGGTTCAGCACCGCGAGCTCCAGCTGGTTGGCATCGGCGGTGGCCATGGGCAGGTCGGGCGCGAAATCGGTCAGTACCCGCACGGTGGGCCCCAACGACAGCCCGAGCAGTTCGCGCATGCCGGACAGCAGCGCATTGACGTCGGTGGGGCGCAGGTCCAGGTTCTGGCTGCGCGAAAACGCCAGCAGCTGGGACGTGAGCTTGGCACCGCGTTCCACGGCATGCCGCGCGTTGACGGCGAGGCGCCGCGCGCGGTCGTCGGCCGAGATGCGCTGTATCAGTTCGACGCTGCCCATGATGACGTTGAGCAGGTTGTTGAAGTCGTGGGCCAGGCCGCCGGTCAACTGGCCGATCGCTTCCATCTTCTGCGATTGCACCAATGCGCTTTGCGTGCGCTCGCGCTCGCGGATCTCCTTCATCAATCGGTCGTTGGCGCGCGCCAGGGCGTGAGTGCGTTCGGAAATACGTGTTTCCAGCGTCTCGTTGAACGTGCGCAGCGTTTCTTCCGTTTCGGCCTGGCGCCGCAGCACTGCCCGCGCGTCGTACTGACGGCCCCGGGCGCGCAGCGCCGTCGCGATGGCGCTGCGCACAACGTCTTCCTGCAAGGGCCGCTGCAGCAATATCAGGTTGCCTAGCGGCCCGTAGGTATCGGGTTCCGCCGCGGCCCCCGGCGCCCGCGCGGGCTCGATGACCAGGAATGGGAAATCCGACCAGGGGTCCTGGCGACCGACCCATTCCGCCAGGCCATCCAGCGCGGTGCCGATGAGGGATTCCCCAGCCAGAATGGCGCACCCCGCGCCTTGCTGCAGGGCGCGGAGCAATTGCGGCGCATCCTCGCAGGCGACGAACTGCTCGCCCGCGTTCGCCAGCGTACTGCGTATGACCTGGCTATCCTCGCCTTGCGGCGCCAGTATCAATACTTGCATGGCTTTATCCACCGAGCCTCCCATTTCTTCGTGCAACCCATTACAGCAGTTGAACGGGGCCAGCGGCTGTTACGCCGTGTTGCAGCGGGTGCGGGATATTTTCTTACGATACATGCTGGAGCAGTCGGCCCCGCGGATGGGTCCATGATAGGCTAAGGCCCATCCATAACGGGCCCCACGCCGCGCGGGCATCGCCGCTTCCTTTACGGAGCACTCCTTCGGTGGCCCGACGACAACAAGGAGGGTCGGACTTCATGTCGAAACCACTCGAAGACTACGGAATCATCGGCAACATGCTATCGGCGGGGCTCGTATCGCGCGACGGCTCCATCGACTGGCTGTGCTTGCCCCATTTCGCCTCGGCGGCCTGTTTCGCCGCGCTGCTGGGCACGGAAGACCACGGTTTCTGGAAGCTGTGTCCAAGCGACGCATACCAGTCCCGCCGCCGCTACATTCCCGGTACGGCGGTGCTGGAAACGCGCTTCGAAACTGCCACCGGCACCGTCACTCTCTTCGACTTCATGCCGCTGAGCGACGACGAAGAACGCGTGGACGTGGTGCGCATCGTCCGCGGCGATCACGGCCACGTCGACATCGATATGGAGCTGGTGCTGCGATTCAACTATGGCCAGGCCGTCCCGTGGGTGCGCCGGCGCGATTACGGCCTGAGCGCCATAGCGGGACCCGATGCGGTCGAGCTGCACACGCAGGCGCCGCTGCAGGGCAAGGATCTGCGCACCGTTTCGCATTTCAAGGTGCGGGCCGGCGAGCACGTTCCTTTCACGCTGTCCTATCATCCCTCGCACAAGGTGCCGCACTTCGTGCCGGACCGCATGGAAAGCCTGGACCGCACGGTAGCCTGGTGGAAGGAATGGGCCAAGCATTGCCGCACCGACCATCGTTTTCCGGAATGGCACGAGGCCATCGTGCGTTCGCTGATCACGCTCAAGCTGCTGACCTACCGGCCCACCGGCGGCATCGTGGCGGCGCCGACGACCTCGCTGCCCGAAAACCTGGGCGGTACGCGCAACTGGGACTACCGCTATTGCTGGCTGCGCGATTCCTCGCTGACGCTCTACGCGCTGCTGAACGCCGGCTATCGCGAAGAAGCCGAAGCCTGGCGCATGTGGCTGATGCGGGCCTCGGCGGGCCATCCCGACCAGTTACAGATCATGTACGGCATCGCCGGCGAGCGCAGCCTGCCGGAGATGGAAATTCCCTGGCTGCCCGGCTACGAAAACAGCGGGCCCGTGCGTATCGGCAATGCGGCGTCGGCGCAGGTCCAGATGGATATCTACGGCGAATTGATCGATACGCTGCACGCGGCGCGCGAGGCCGAACTGGCGCCGCTGGAACAGGCGTGGCGTCTGCAGCGCATCCTGCTGACGCCGCTGGAGGAAAAGTGGAAACAGGAGGATCACGGCATCTGGGAGGTCCGGGGCGAACGCCGCTCGTTCACACATTCGCGCCTGATGTGCTGGGTCGGGTTCGACAGGGCCATCAAGTCAGCGGAACGTTTCGGCCTGGAAGGCCCGGTGCAGCGCTGGCGCCATTTGCGCGACGATATCCGCGCCGATATCCTGCGGCATGGCTTCGACGCCGGCATGAACAGCTTCGTGCAGCACTACGGCGGCAAGGCCCTGGATGCCAGCCTCCTGCTTATTCCGCAGGTCGGTTTCCTTGCCATCGATGATCCGCGCGTGACGGGCACGATACAGGCGGTCGAGAAAGGGCTGATGCGCGACGGCCTGGTCATGCGCTACGTGCCCGAACAATCGGATGACGGCCTGGCGCAGAACGAAGGCGTATTCCTGGCTTGCAGCTTCTGGCTCGCGGACGCCTACGCCATGCAGGGACGCCTGGACGAGGCAGCCGCGCTGTTCGAGCGCTTGCTTTCCCTGCGCAACGACCTAGGCTTGCTGGCGGAAGAATACGACCCGGTGCGGCAACGGATGGTGGGCAACTTCCCGCAGGCGTTCTCGCACATCGGGCTGGTCAATACGGCATACAACCTGCTGCAGGCCCAAGGCCCTGCGCGGCAGCGATCGCGCAGCGCGGCTCCCCACAACGGCACCGGAACGCACAACGGCGCGACGACGCCGCATGGCCAGTCGGCAAACGGGAGCACGGTGGGCGATAGCAACGCCGTGCAGGGGGCGGCCGATGCGCCGCGCACCTCGGATGCATCCGGTCCCGCGCGCGCGGGCCCGCAATAGGCCGGCCTGCCGTCGCCGTCGCGGATCATTCCGCCGCGACGTGCTGCAACTCGGCTTGCTCTGCGGCCTGTTCCGCGGGGGACTGCGCGCGCCGCGTCCGCATGAAAGCCAGGCACGGTATGGCCGCCAGCGTCAGCCACATCATGAAGCGAAAATCGTCCAGGTAAGCGATGAAGGACGCCTGATTGGTCACGATTTCATTCAGCCCGGCAAGTCCCTGGGCCGTATGGACATCGAACGTCCGCGATAGCGCGTCGGGATGCATCATCAATGCGGCGCCGGATATATAGGCGCCGAGGGACGCATGCAGCGTGGCGCTATTGCGCACCAGCAGCGTCTGCATCGCCGAAATCCCGATGCTGCTGCCGATGTTGCGCGACAGGCTGTAGATCGCCGTGCCGTCGGAACGCAAGGAACGGTCCAAGGTGGAGAAAGTCATCGTGGTCAGCGGCACCGAGGTGAATCCCAGGCCCAGTCCCTGGATGAAGCCCGGGACGATGACATCCCATTCGGTGATCTGCGGTGTATAGCCGGACATTTGCCACAGCGACAAGGTAGTCAGGCCGAACCCCAGCGCGATGATCAGGCGCCCGTCCATCCGGCCCACCAGCCGGCCGGCCACCAGCATGGACACCATGGTGCCGAAGCCGCTGGGCGCGGTGACAACGCCCGTGGTAACGACCGGATAGCCCAGCAGGGTTTGCAGCAGCGGCGGGAGCAAGGCCCGCGTGGCGTACAACAGCAGGCCCAGCAAAAAATAGAATGTCAGGCCGATCGCGAAATTGCGGTCGCGCAGCAGCGCCACCTTGAAGAAGGAATGCTCGCCGCTGGTCGCGGTGTGCAGGATGAAGAAGGTGAAGGACACGAATGCACATATGGCATAGATGCGGATTTCGATCGAATCGAACCAGTCGGCCTGCTCGCCGCGGTCCAGCATCAATTGCAGCAGTCCGATGGCCACCGCCAGCGTGGCGAAGCCGAATACATCGAAGCGCGCATCCCGGCGCGCGCCATCGTCGTGGATGAAGCGGGCCACGCCATAGAAGGACAGCAAACCCACCGGCAGGTTGATCAGGAACACCCAGCGCCAATTCATGTTGTCGGTCAGCCATCCCCCCAGCGTGGGGCCCAGGATGGGCCCGAGCATGACACCCATGCCCCAGACCGCCATGGCCTTGGCATGGTCCTTGGGTTCGTTGACGTCCAGCATCACGGCTTGGGACAAAGGCACCAGCGCGGCGCCGAAGGCGCCCTGAAGCAGGCGGGCCGCGACGATTTGCGCCAGATTGCCCGCCGCGCCGCAGGCCAGCGACATGACGGTGAAGCCCGCGATGGAGACGAGGAAGACCGATTTCAGTCCATAGCGTCCGGTGAGCCAGCCGGTGACCGGCGTGGCAATGGCCGCGGCGACGATATAGGACGTCAAAACCCAGGTGATCTGATCCTGGGAAGCGGACAGGCCGCCCGCCATGTGCGGCAGGGCGACGTTGGCGATCGTGCTGTCCAGGGTCTGCATGATGGTCGCCAGCATGATGGAGACCGTAATCATGGATTTGTGCGGGACGGCACGCGGGCGACCGGTGGCAGACATAAAATTGATAACCTACGTTACTATTCGGACAAAAAAAACCGCGGACATGGGGCGTTCATTCCACATGGGACAGCAGTTTGCGCAGCAGGCGCTCCAGTTCGTCGGCCTCTCCCGCTTCGAAGCCGGAAAACAGCGATTTCAGTTGCGCCCGTCGCCTCGGCAGGTACAGCCGCACGAACGCCAGCGCCTTGGGGGTCAGTTGCAGGAATACCTGGCGTCGATCGCTTTCACCCACCTGGCGGACGACGTAGCCCTGGCGTTCGAGCTCGCGCGCCACCCTCGTGCTGTTGGTTCGCGAGGAGTTCATGAAGATGCTCAGGTCCGACGGCTTCAGGCGGTGCTGATCGCTGGCATAGATGACGACCAGGGACGTCCACAGCGTGGAGTTCAATCCATGCTCGCGCAGCGGTGCGTCCATGTGGTCCCCGAGCCGCGCCGCGACGTGCATGAATAGCCGGCTGAGGACGGACTCGCGCAGCTGGTGGCGCGAAGCCAGTCGCAGCGACAGTTCGTCCATGGCTTGTTCGAAAGGCTCGAAGGAAGAAGAAGGCATCGGGGAGCGGGCACAACTAATAACGTAAGTTATTATATCGCCGTACCAGCTGACGGTGATCTTAAGCTGCCCGGTCAACCAGGACGGAATCGGCTGTGCGGCGCCGCGGCTTTCGGTTTAAATCGGCCTTCCGGCCATTGCCTGCGAGCCCTTCCCGATACCATGTCCGCCCGACCCGATACTCTTCCCCATTCTTCCGAAACCCTGGCCCTGCGGACCGACCTGGCGCTGGCCTTGCGCGCGGCCGCGCATCATGGGCTGGAGGAAGGGGTCTGCAACCACTTCAGCGTCGCCCTGCCCGACGGCAGCGACCGCTTCCTGATCAATCCGCGCGGCCTGCACTGGAGCGAGATCGATTCCGACGACATCGTCATGGTCGACGCCAAGGGCGCCAGACTCGCCGGGCGGCACGACGTCGAAGCGACCGCCATGTTCATTCATGCGGCGATCCATCGCATCGCGCGCAAGACCTGCGTGTTGCACACGCACATGCCGTACGCCACGTCGCTGACGCTGACCGCGCGCCGGGGCCTGGACACGCGGCTGTCGCAGAACGCCATGCGTTTCCATGGCCGGGTGGCGGTCGATCCCCGCTACGACGGGCTGGCGCTCGACAACGCGGAAGGCGAACGCATCGCGCGGGCCATGAGCGGCGCCGACGTGCTCTTCCTGGGCAATCACGGCGTGGTCGTCTGCGGCGAACGGATCGACTACGCCTACGACGATCTCTATTTCCTGGAACGGGCATGCCAGGCCGAAGTGCTGGCGCTGTCCACCGGGCTGCCGCTGGAGCCGGTGCCCGAGACCATGGCACGCCATGTGGCCATGCAGATACAGGGCGAGCGGCTGCAATCCACGCTGTTTTTCGAATCCCTGCGCCGCCGCCTGCCCGCCGTGGGACGTTGATGCCGCACACGGGATCGCGCGTGGGGCGACCCCGCCGCTGAACGTCAGAACGCGGGAACGACAGCGCCCTTGTACTTGTCCAGGATGAACTGCCGTAGCTTGGGTGTGTGCAGGGCATTGACCAGCTTCTGCACCGCCGGTTTGTCTTTGTTGTCCGGCCGCGCCACCAGGATGTTGGCATAAGGCGAGTCGGGCCCCTCGATGAACAGCGCGTCCTTGGTCGGCACCAGGCCGGCCTCCAGTGCATAGTTGGTGTTGATCAGCGCCAGGTCCACATCGTCCAGCGAACGCGGCAGCATGGCGGCTTCGAGTTCCTGGAATTTCAGCTTCTTGGGGTTCTCGACCACATCCAGCGGCGTCGCGCGGATATTCTTCGGGTCCTTCAGCTTGATCAGGCCCTGCTTCTGCAGAAGGATCAGGGCGCGGCCACCGTTGGTGGGGTCATTGGGAATGGCCACGGTCGCGCCGGTCTTCAGTTGCGACACGTTGGCGATCTTCCGCGAATAGGCGCCGAAAGGCTCGACGTGTACCTTCGCGATCGCGACCAGGTTGGCCTTGCGGTCCTGATTGAAGGTATCCAGGTAGGGCTGGTGCTGGAAGAAGTTCAGGTCCACCTGCTTGTCCACCAGTTGCACGTTCGGCTGCACGTAGTCGCTGAATACCTTGATGTCCAGGTCCACGCCCTCTTTCGCCAAGGCTGGCTTGACGAAGGTCAGGATCTCCGCGTGCGGCACCTGCGTGGCGGCGACGACCAGTTTGTCGGCCGCGAGGGCCGGCGCGGCGGCCATCAGGACAGTGGCCAGGCCGGCCAGGAGCATGGCCGCGCAGGCGACCAGCCGGCGGCGGACGCGGCCGGCAACAGCCGGGCGGTGGGAGATCGCGTCCGCCGCGCGATACGCGGCCGCGCGCCGCGCCAATGGCTGAGTCATTTCTTTCCTCCTTGTCCGGGGTTCCCGCATGGACCGTTTAAAACCAAAAGGATCAAATCTACATGAACCCGGGTTTTTTGTACTCCATCTGTTTATTACGCGCTGGCATAAGACCCAACGGGTAATACAATGCCGGTCAGCGGCGCTCCCCGCCGCACCCTCTCCCTTTTATCCATCATCATCGCGTTTGCTGCCGCCATGACCGATACCTCCGAAACCGCCGCCCTGTCCCCCGCGCTGAAGGCCAGCGTGCTGTCCGAGGCACTGCCCTACCTGCGGCGGTTCCACGGCAAGACCATCGTCGTGAAATACGGCGGCAATGCCATGACGGAAGAGAGGCTGCAGCAGAGCTTCGCGCACGACGTCGTGCTGCTCAAGCTCGTCGGCCTGAACCCCGTGGTGGTGCACGGCGGCGGTCCGCAGATCGACGATGCCCTGCGCCGTATCGGCAAGAGCGGCACCTTCGTGCAGGGCATGCGGGTGACCGACGCGGAAACCATGGAAGTCGTGGAATGGGTTCTGGGCGGCGAGGTGCAGCAGGACATCGTCATGATGATCAACGAAGCCGGCGGCAAGGCGGTCGGCTTGACGGGCAAGGACGGTGGCCTGATCCGCGCGCGCAAGAAGTTGATGGAGAACAAGGAAAACCCCAGCCAGCCGCTGGATATCGGTTTCGTCGGCGATATCACGCAGGTCGACCCGGCCGTGGTCAAGGCGTTGCAGGACGACCAGTTCATCCCGGTGATCTCGCCCATCGGCTACGGCCAGGACGGCAAGGCGTACAACATCAATGCCGACGTGGTCGCCGGCAAGATGGCCGAAGTGCTGGGCGCGGAAAAGCTGCTGATGATGACAAATACGCCGGGCGTGCTGGACAAGAACGGCCAGCTGCTGCGCAGCCTGTCGGCGCGCGCGATCGACGATCTGTTCGCCGACGGTACGATCTCGGGCGGCATGCTGCCGAAGATATCTTCCTCGCTGGACGCGGCGCGCAGCGGCGTCAACTCGGTGCACATCATCGACGGGCGCGTACCCCACTGCCTGCTGCTGGAACTGCTGACGGATCAGGGCGTGGGCACCATGATCACGTCGCGCTGATGCACATACACCGGTATTTGTTGCGGCCCGCGTCACGCCTGCGCCGCTCGCGCCGGATCGCCGCTGCCGCGCCCGCGCGCTTGTGGCTGTTCGATCTGGACAACACGCTGCACAACACCTCGCATGCCATCTTTCCGCGTATCGACGCAGGCATGACGCGCGCGGTGGCGGAAACGCTGGGGGTCGACATGGACACGGCCAACACCCTGCGGACCACCTACTGGAAGCGCTATGGCGCGACGGTCATCGGCATGGTGCGCCACCATGGCGTGAATGCCGAAGCCTTCCTGCGCATGAGCCACGATTTCGATGTCCGTCCGCTGATCAAGGCGGAAACGGGATTACCCGCCAAGCTGCGTCGCCTGCCCGGACGCAAGGTGCTGCTGACCAACGCGCCGCTGCATTATGCGCGGGCGGTGCTGCGCCATCTTGGCCTGCTGGGGCAGTTCGACAGCCTGTGGGCCATCGAACACATGAACTGGCACGGGAACTTCCGGCCCAAGCCCTCGGCCACGCTGCTGCGCCGCGTACTGGCGCGCGAAGGCGTCGCCGCCGCGCACACCGTGCTGGTCGAGGATACGCTGGAAAACCTGCGCGGCGCGCGCCGTGTGGGACTGCGCACGGTACACATTCACCACCCCGGCACGCCCTTCAGCAAGGGCGGCCGCAACCGGCCGGGCTATGTGGACTTGCGGGTAAACTCGGTCAGCGAGTTGCTCCTGCAACGCCGGCCCCTGCGGCGCTAGCGAATTTGGTTTTCGGTTTTTTCCATCTTCCTGAACTTTTCCCTATCGGCCGCCTCGCGGACGGCCACACCCATGGCAAGCAGACCCGGCGAGAAGAAAACGCAGATCCTGCAGACCCTGGCGGAGATGCTGGAGCAGCCCCACGCGGCGCGAATCACGACAGCGGCCCTGGCGGCTCGCATGCAGGTTTCGGAAGCCGCCCTGTACCGGCATTTCGCCAGCAAGGCGCAGATGTTCGAAGGCCTGATCGAGTTCATCGAACAGACCATATTCACGCTGGTCAACCAGATCGGCACGGCGGAGCCCCAAGGCCTTGGCCAGGCACGGCGCATGGTCAATATGCTGTTGACGTTTTCCGAACGCAACAAGGGCATGACGCGCGTGCTGACAGGGGATGCACTGGTCACCGAAGACAACCGCCTGCAGGACCGCATCAACCATATCAACGACCGCATCGAGGCGTCCTTTCGGCAGGCCTTGCGTACCGCGGTCCATGACGGCGGCCTGCCCGCCAACGCCGACGTCAGCGCGCATGCAAGCCTGTTGACGCATTTCGTGCTGGGGCGGTGGCTGCGCTACGCACAGAGCGGCTGGCGCGTCGCGCCGACCGCGCACCTGGACGAACAACTGCGCCTCGCATTAGGCTGACGCCGATGCAAAGGGGAAGCGCGCAGCGCTTCGGAGGCGGGCCAACCCACCACACCGCCGAAAAAAAACAGGTGCAGCCGACCCGGGACGCCGAGGATCCGGCTCCGCCGGTCCTCCAGCGTCGCCCCCTTGAGGGGGAAGCGCGCAGCGCTTCGGGGGTGGGACTATCTACCCGCACACACCGCACATTCTTCGTCGCGCGGTACGTTCAAGCTGCGCCACTGCATGGCAAGGCCGTCGAGGCAAAGCAGGCGCCCCGCCAGCGTCTGCCCTATCCCCGCCAGGACCTTGAGCGCCTCGGCGGCCTGCACGCTGCCGATAATGCCGACCAGCGGTGCCAGCACGCCCATGGTGGCGCAATTGGCTTCCTCGACATCGTCGGCTTCGGGAAAGAGGCAGTGATAGCAGGGCGAGGCAGCATCGCGCAGATCGAAGACGCCGACCTGTCCGTCGAAACGAATGGCCGCGCCGGATACCAGGGGCTTGCGGTGGTGCACGCAGGCCCGATTGATCTGGTGCCGCGTGTTGAAGTTGTCCGAGCAATCCAGCACGACATCCGCACGCGCCACGGCCACGTCCAGCGCATCGCCCTGCAGGCGTCGGGCGATGGTCTCGACAACGACTTCGGGGTTGAAAGCATGCAGTGCCCTGCGCCCGGATTCCACTTTGGGCTGCCCCAGGCTTTCCGTGGTGTGCAGCAGCTGGCGCTGCAGATTGCTGAGTTCGACGACGTCGTCATCGACGAGGGTGATATGGCCCACGCCCGCGCTGGCCAGGTACATGGCGGCGGGGGAACCCAGCCCCCCCGCGCCGATGATCAGCGCGCGCGCCGCCAGGAATTTTTCCTGCCCTTCGATACCGAGTTCGTCGAGCAGGATATGGCGGGCGTAGCGCAGCAACTGCCGGTCGTTCATTTTGCCTTGGCGGGCTGGACTCCGGACGGCGTGATGGTCATGCGCTCCGTCGGCGGCTCCGCGCCGGGACGCGCGGCAGACTGCTGGCTGGAGGCCTTGTCGTTCGCCGCGGTCTTGGGGATCGCCTTCTGGATGGGTTTGCCGTCCAGAAGATTGAGCGCCTGCTTCAACTGGAAGTCGTCCTTGCCGCCGAACTCGAAGGTCTTGGGCAGCTCGATATTGGCGGGATCGTTGGCCGACTTGATCTCGCCGTTGGGCGCCTGCTGGTTGACCAGATGGCGCTGCAGGTCCGCTTCGCGCGGCAGGCGAAACAGGTCGCCGGTCGCCGTATCGGCAACCACGTAATCCGGTTCGATACCGGTTGCCTGGATGGAACGGCCGCTGGGCGTGAAGTAGCGCGACGTGGTCAGCTTGATGGCCGTATCTTCGGTCAAGGGAAGGATGACCTGCACCGAGCCCTTGCCGAACGTCCGATTGCCCATCACCTTGGCGCGCTTGTGGTCCTGCAACGCGCCGGCGACGATTTCGGAAGCCGAAGCGGAACCGACGTTGACGAGCACGACCATGGGAACGGTCTTGACCCAGCCCGGGAGCCCCGACAGGTAGTTGCCTTCGCCTCGGGCGTACTCGGCCGGCGTCGCCAGGTACTTGTGGCGCGCGTCCGGGGTGCGGCCATCGGTGGAGACCACCAGCGAATCCGCCGGCAGGAAAGCCGAGGCCACGCCGATCGCGCTGGTAAGCAAGCCGCCCGGATCATTGCGCAGATCCAGGATCAGCGCGCGCGGCGGCTGCTTCGCGCCAAGTTCCGCGAGCTGGCGGGCCATGTCGGCGCCGGTCTTTTCCTGGAACTGGGCGATGCGCACATAGGCGACGTTGCCATCGAGCATCTTGCTGCGCACGCTGCGCACCTTGATGATGTCGCGCACGACGCGCAGCACGATGGGCTGCGGATGATCGGCACGCATGATGGTGAGCGTGATCGCCGTCTTGGGCGCGCCGCGCATCAGCTTGACCGCGTCGTTCAGCGACATGCCCTTGGTGGGCGTGTCGTTGATCTTGGTGATGAGATCGCCCGCCATGACACCCGCGCGCGCGGCCGGCGTGTCCTCGATAGGCGAGATCACCTTCACATAGCCGTCTTCGGCGCCGACCTCGATACCCAGGCCGCCGAATTCGCCTTGCGTGGCGGTCTGCATGTCGCGATAGGCATCGGCATCCAGGTAGGCGGAATGCGGATCCAGGCCGGACACCATGCCCGATATGGCGTTATCGATCAGTGTCTTGTCGTCGACCGGCTCGACGTAGTTGTTCTTGATGGCACCGAATACATTGGTGAATTGCCGCAGTTCGTCCAGAGGCAAGGGGCTGCCGCCGCGCTGCGCGACCGCGGTCACGCCGACACTGAGCAAAACCCCGGCCACTACGCCGAGCGATACCAGGCCGAAACTACGAAACTTACGAGTGCTCATGCACACTTCCTGAATTGGTTTAGCCAAACGCTTCTACTGGGCCAACCACTGGGCTGGATCCACCGGCGCGCCACCATGACGAATTTCAAAGTATAGGCCCGATTCCACCTGCCCGCCTGTCGCGCCGGCCAAGGCTATGGTGTCCCCCGCGGCGACGTGATCGCCGACCTGCTTCAGCAGCGACTGGTTATAGCCATATACGGTCATATATTGCTGTCCGTGGTCCACGATGATGAGGTTGCCGAAACCTCTAAGCCAATTGGCATAAACCACTGTACCGGCCGCCACCGCATGCACCGGCGTGCCTTCCGGCACGCGCAGGACGATGCCCCGCCAGACGCCGCCGTCCGGGCGTCCCAGGCCGAAACGGCCCTGGATGGTCGCCCCCTGCACCGGCATCGGCAGGCCCTGCCGCAGTCCGCGTCCGGTCGATGGTTGCGGGCGTGCGGCGGACGCCTGCGACGCGCCTGCGGATTCAGCCGGCTTTAAGCCCTCGATATTGCCGCGGGCGACCGGCAGGCTGGCTTGCGCCGCGCGCCGCGCGGCGGCTTCCGCATCATCCGCCTGCCTGGCCGCGGCCGCGGCCCGCTTATCTGCCGCGGCAGCCGCCTCGGCATCGCGCCGGGCCGCGGCTTCGACCTGCTCGCGGGCTTGCGTGGCATCCCGCGCCTCCTGCGCGCGGCGCGCGGCCTCGGCCGCCTTGCGCGCATCATCGGCGCGCTTGCGGGCTTCTTCCGCCTTGCGGCGGGCATCTTCCAGGGCCTGCCGGCGCGCTTCCTCGGCCTTGCGGGCAGCTTCCGCCGCGGCCTGCCGGCGGGCCTCCTCGGCCTTGCGGCGGGCTTCTTCCGCCTTGCGCGCCTCTTCGGCCTGTTTCTCTATTGCCGTCTGCAGATCATCGATCAGCCGCGTCATGCGCTGATCGTCGCGCCCGAGCTTGACCGCTTCCTCTCGCTGCGCGGTGATCTGCCCTTCGAGGCGGGCCAGTACGCTGGCGCGCTCCTTCTGCTGTGCGACCAGTTGAGCCTTCTGGTCGGCGGTTTCCTTGACGACCTGGGCGATTTCCTGGCGCCGCGCATCGGCCTGGCCTTGCAGGCGGGCCAGCTCGTCCAGATCCCGGCGCAGGGCCTGGACGGCCTCGGCGCGGGCCTGCGAGACGTATCCGAGGTAGGCCAGATTGCGGCCCAACTGCTGCGGATCGTCGCCGGAGAGCAGGGCGGTCCAGGGCGACAGGCCGCTGGTGTACTGGGCCCGCAGCTGTTTGGCCAGTTCTTCGCGGCGCTGGGCAAGGATGGCCTGCTGCGCCGTCATCTGGCGCTCCAGGCCGGCCAGATCGGCCTCCGCCTGCTTGCTCTGGTTGCCCAGTTCGGCCAGCCTGCGGTTGATTTGCGAGATCGCCGTTTCGGACTGGCGCAGGGCATCCGCGGCTTCCTTGCGCGCCGACTCGCGTTCGTCGATGGTCTTCTGCAGGGACTGGATGCGCTCGCGCAGCGCCGATTGCTGGCGCTGCGCCTCCGTCTGCTTTTCGGCGAGATCCGCCGGGGCCGCGCATACGCTGCCGGCGGCCAGCGCCAGCGTCAGCGCGGCAGCCTTCCACCCCCTTGCAGCAAGCCGCATCGATCAGGCCTTTTTCGCCTTGCCTTGCGCGGCGACAGCCGCCATGGCGGCTTCGATCTCGGCGGGATCGCCCAGGTAATAGTGGCGCAGGGGGCGCAGTTCGTCATCCAGTTCGTAGACGAGCGGCTGGCCGGTGGGAATGTTCAGTCCGACGATATCGTCGTCCGAGATACCGTCCAGGTGCTTGATCAGGGCGCGCAGGCTGTTGCCATGTGCCGAGATCAATACCCGGCGGCCCGCGCGGATGGCAGGGGCGATGGACTCGCTCCAGAAGGGCAGGACGCGCGCGACCGTGTCCTTCAGGCATTCCGTGGCGGGCAGCTGGTCCGCGGGGATGCGGGCGTAGCGGCTGTCGAAACGCGGATGGCGGGGGTCGTCCAGGGGGATGGGGTCCGGCGCGATGGCATAGGCGCGGCGCCAGATCAGTACCTGCTCGTCGCCGAACTTGGCGGCGGTCTCGGCCTTGTTCAACCCTTGCAAGGCGCCATAATGGCGCTCGTTCAGGCGCCAGCTGTTGCCGACGGGGGTGTACATCGCGTCCATGGCATCCAGGGCGATCCACAGCGTGCGGATGGCGCGCTTGAGGACGGACGTGTAGGCCAGGTCGAAGGTGTAGCCCTCGCGCTTGAGCAACAGGCCGGCGGCGCGGGCCTGTTCCCGGCCGGTGTCGGTCAGGTCGACATCGGTCCAGCCGGTGAAGCGGTTTTCCAGGTTCCATTGGCTTTCGCCGTGACGCATCAGAACGAGTTTGTGCATAGTGCGGGTCGCTTGAAACAGAGTTGAAAGATGCCGGGATGGCATCATTTTATAATTGGAAGGTTATGCCCCTTCCGGACCCTCGCGTGCGAACGCCCGGACCAGCGGCTCCCGATGGGCGGTTGGTCCGCCCATTAACGGTCATATTTCAGGACGTTCCGTGGATTTTCTGCATTTTCTGCTAAGCCAGAACAATATCTTTATCGTCGCCGCAGCGGTCGTTTCCGGCATCATGCTGGCCATTCCGGCCCTGCGCAAGAGCGGCGGCGGCTCAGCCATCGGCACGGCGGAAGCCATCCAGATGGTCAACCAGCGGCAAGCCGTGTGGGTGGACGTACGGCCCGCCGAACAATACCAGGCCGGGCATATCGCCCAGGCACGGAGCGTGCCAGCCACCGATCTGGAAAAGAAAGCCGCGGGCTTGCCGAAAAACAAGCCCTTGGTCGTGGTCTGCGAGCAGGGTCGCGACTCCAGCCGTGCCGTGAGCCGGCTGAAGGCCCAGGGTTTCGCCGAAGTCGTCGCCCTGCAGGGTGGCATGAAGGCCTGGAGCCAGGCGGGCTTGCCCGTTACGCAAAAGGCCTGAGCGCGCCGCCCCGCGCGCCTTCTTTCCGCCCCTTTTCAACGTAGAGAGCTGCCAACGATGAAAAAAGTCCTGATGTACAGCACTGGCGTCTGTCCATACTGCACCCGTGCCGAAGCCCTGCTCAAGCAGCGCGGCGTCGCCGAAATCGAAAAGATCCGCATCGACACGGACCCGTCGCAACGCGATGCGATGATCCAGCGTACCGGCCGCCGCACCGTGCCCCAGATCTATATTGGGGAAACGCATGTCGGCGGCTACGACGACCTGGCCGCGCTGGATCGCGCGGACAAGCTCGTTCCCCTGCTGGGCTGACTTTTTCGCGCCGCCCCCGCGGGCGGCGCCCCCTGCCTGCCTCAGGCCCCCGTGCCTGACCGGGCTTTACCTATCTTTCCGGAATTCTCATGGCCGATCAAAACAACCAGCAACCGGGCGACGACGCTCCGTCGTTCAATCTGCAGCGCGTCTACCTGAAGGACCTGTCGCTGGAAATGCCCAACGCGCCGCACGTGTTCCTGGAACAGGAAACGCCGCAGGTGGAGGTCAGCATCAACGTCGGCGGCCAACGGCTAACCGAGACCCTGTTCGAATCCAGCGTTACCGTCACCGTGACGACGCGCGTCAGCGACAAAGTGCTCTATCTGGTGGAAGGCACGCAAGCCGGTATCTTCGAACTGGCCAACATCCCGGCCGAACAGCTGGATCCCCTGCTGGGCATCGTCTGCCCTACCATGGTGTATCCGTATCTGCGCGCCAATGTGGCCGACGCCATCACCCGTACCTCGCTGCCCGCGCTGCACCTGGCGGAAGTGAACTTCCAGGCCCTGTACGAACAACGCATCGCCGAACTGCAGCAGCAGCAATCGCAGCAATCCGGCAATGATTCCGGCATCATCCTGCCGCCCAATGTCACCCGCCAATAACGAAGCGCGCGAAACCCCGCGCCCGGCCGCCAGCCGGCCGGCGCCTCCCCGGGTGGCGGTGCTGGGCGCCGGCAGCTGGGGCACGGCGCTGGCGGCGGTGGCCGCGCGCCGCCGTCCCACCGTGCTGTGGGCGCGCCAGGCCGCGCAAGCCGCGGCCATTAACGCCACACACGAAAACGCCCGGTACCTTCCGGGCGTTTCTTTGCCCTCCACGCTGGACGCCGTCAGCGATCTGGGCCAGGCGCTGGCCTGGGCCGCCGCCGATGGGGGTGTGCCGCTCCTCATCCTGGGGGTGCCCGTCGCCGGCCTGGAGGCAATGTGCCAGGCGCTGGCCGCGCGCCTGCCTGCCCTGGGCTGCGACGGCTGGCATGTGGTCTGGACCTGCAAAGGTTTCGACGAAGAACAGGGGCGGCTGCCGCATGAAGTGGCGCGGTCATCCCTGGGCCGGCTCCCCGGCGTCAGCACCGGTGTGCTGTCCGGACCCAGCTTTGCACGCGAGGTCGCCCAGGGCCTGCCGGTGGGACTGACGGTTGCCAGCAGCGATGTCGCCCTGTGCGCGGCCACCACCGCCGCCCTGCATGGCGGCGCCGTGCGTGTCTATGCCGGCTCGGACATCGTCGGCGTGGAGGTGGGCGGCGCGATGAAGAACATCATTTCCATCGCCTGCGGCGTGTCGGACGGCCTGATGCTGGGAACCAATGCCCGCGCGGCGCTGATCACCCGTGGCCTCGCCGAAATGACACGGCTGGGCGTGGCGCTTGGCGCGCGCGCGGATACGTTCTCCGGCCTGACCGGCCTGGGCGACCTGGTGCTCAGCGCCACCGGCGAGCTATCCCGCAATCGCCGCGTGGGCCTGGAAATCGGCGCCGGCCGCAAGCTGGCCGATATCCTGGCCGGCGGCATGACGGCGGAAGGCGTGCGCGCGGCCCGCTCGGCCCTCGCCCGCGCTCGTGCCCTCGGTGTCGATATACCCATTACCGCCGCCGTCTGCGCGGTCCTGTTCGACGGCGTGTCGCCCATGACGGCCGTCTCCACCCTGCTGGCGCGCGACGCCCGCCCGGAAAGCGGCGATCTGCGCGTACCGGATTAAAAGCGGTCGCCCGGCGCGACCGACGCAATCAGCCTAAGGAGAAATCGATGTTCCAGTCCGTCCCCAGCCGCCGCGGTGCGCGCATGCCCCGGTTGTGGCTGGCACTGGCCTCCCTTGCCGCCGCCTTGACGATAGGCATGCCGGCGCATGCGGAATGGCCCGAGCGCGCCATAGATCTGATCGTGCCCTTCCCCGCCGGGTCGTCGCCGGACCTGCTGGCCCGCATCGTATCGGAGCCGCTATCCCAGGCCTTGGGCAAACCCATCATCGTGCAGAACAAGCCGGGCGCCGGCGGCAACATCGGCACACGCGTCGCCGCCGAGGCCAAGCCGGACGGCTATACGATGCTGTTCACGATCAATGGGCCGCTGACCACCGCGCCCACGCTGTATCGCAAGACGCTGGGCTACGATCCGTTCACGGACCTGGCGCCCGTCACGCTGGTGGCGACCAGCCCCAACGTGCTGGTAGTGCCCAGCAGCCTGAACATCAAGACCGTGGACCAATTCGTGAAACTGGCCAAGGACAAACCGGGCGCACTGAATTATGGCTCCGTCGGGCCTGGAAGCGCCTCGCAGCTGGCCATGGAGATGTTCAAGGGCCTGGCCGGACTGGACATCGCCCATATCCCCTATCCCGGCTTTCCGCAGGTGATCAGCGCGATCATTTCGGGCGACATCCAGGCGTCCTTCATGGTCCCGGCGATCGCCATGCCGCAAGCACGCAATGGCAAGGCGACGGTGCTGGCAGTCACCAGCCTGAAGCGGGCCGACACGCTGCCTGACGTGCCCACCATGGCCGAACAGGGCTACCCCGGCTTCGAGGCGATTTCTTGGGATGCCATCCTGGTCCCGGCGGGGACGCCCAGCGGGATCGTGGAACGACTCAATAGCGAACTTGCCCGTATCATCAGCAGCGAGAAGGTCCGCGAACAGATGGCGGTGCAGTACTTCACGCCGGCGCCGTCGTCGCCCGAACAGTTGACCACGCGCATGCGCGATGAGAAAGCGCGCTGGGACGCGGTGATCGAGAAGCTGAATCTATCGCTGGAATAATCGCCCGGGGGGCGCCGGCCCCCAGGGCGATCACGCAGCCGGTCAGACCGCGCTTGCGGATGCGGCGGCAAAGCGGGTCGCCGACGCGTCCGCGGGGTTCGATGCCGGGTCATCCGCGGCCAGCTCCCCCTGGCCCGGTTCGCTTTCCGTCATCGCGTGGGCATCGTCCGGAGCCGCATAGCGGTTCATGGGATTGCGTTGGACGAACGTCCTGCCCGATGCCAGGAGCCCTTCCAGGAAGTAGCGGTACATGAAGCGGTTTTCCTCGGCGATCGTGCCGATCACGGCATCCGCCTTCAGAAAATCGTCCATGCGCGCTTCGTAGCGGGCAAGGCGATTCAACAGGTTCTGCCTCCATTCCGGCTTGATCCGCGCCCACGCCGCGTCATAGGCCGTGAAGGCGCCCGCGCCCGGCGCCGACCAGGTGTTGCCGTCGCTCTGGATAATGCCGTCCAGGGCGATCTTCATGCCTTCGTAGTCCTTGCGGCTGTCGCGGCTGAATTTGCTGGCCAGCCTTTCCAGGTGGAAAGCATAGCTGCGCGCCTCGGGTTCCTGCTCGACCGCGATACGCAGTTCGGTCCAGCAGCGCTTGGCCGTACGCTGCCACTGCACGGAATCGCGCGGCGTCGCGCGATGCTCGTCCACGAACTTGTTGCGCCACCAGGCCTGCAAACCGGCGAGCGCGGGAAAGCGGGGAGCCGCGCTTCTGATGTCGGGGCACGGCTGCTGCAGGCATTTGTAGAGGTTCTTGATGCCTTTCGGCCCCAGCCGGCCGACCGCCTGCGAGAACTCCAGCCGCAGGTACTCGTCGCAGGCCGTATCCCGGAATTGCCGGGCGTCGAATTCGGCGCGCAGGTCGTCGGCCACGTCGAGGAAATCACGATAGGCACGCCGCAATTCGCGCGGCTGGACGGAGTCGCGCGACAGCAGTTTCACCAGGCCACGCAATTCCTTGTCCACATGGGACTGGTGGTAGGCGAAACGCTTCGCTTCCATTTCGGCGCTGCTGCCGAAGACGAAATAGCCGCTCCAGAAACGGATCGTGTCCCAGGCCACGCGTAAACCGCTGCGCGCGCGCTCCGGCAGCGCGCCCTGCAGATTGTCATAGTCCGATGGCTGGCGCCAGCCGGAGTACGCGCGGGTGTCGGCGGCCGCCAGCACATTGCCTTCCAGCACCACCCGCATTTCCTGCAGCAGCCGCCTGTATTGAGGCCCCATGAGTTCCGCATTGTGGGTAATGCGCAGCACACGATCCATCAACGCCTGGAAGACCGGGGGCTCCTTGCCCTGGATCGCATCGGGTTGCCGCCAGGTGGTATTTCGCAGCAGTGCTTCGCGGTCTTCCGGCGCCGCGCGCTCGAAGACCAAAGTGGACAGATATTCCGCGCGACCTTCCTTGCCGCGCGTCGCCAGGCACATGCCGCGCAGCATGCGGTGCATGGCATCGCGCGCCTGGATGTAGATTTCCGGTTGATCCGGCAAGGGCACTTCATTGGCATGTTGGCCGCTGTCGCTCATGCCCTGGATGGCGTTCGATTCGATCAGCTCGGTAAGTGCCGCGAAGGCATGCAGGGGTTCGGTTTCGTATCGACGTACCCGTTCGTCCTGCGCCGCCTGGCGCCAGGCATCCAGGACATCGGCCGACTTGGTGCGGTCCGTGTGCACCAGGAGCGTTCCCATGTATCCGCCGGGCGCCACCGTCCGGCAAACATCGTCGAACGCGCTGTCCGATAATTCGCGCAACGACCGCGCGACATGGTTCTGGATGAACCGCTTGACCTCGGCGGGCGCGGGCTCGTGCAGCTTGAGCGCATCGGACAGATCGGCGATCCAGCTTTGCCGGCCGGGATTCGGCAGACCATCCAGCAGTTTCTTTTCTTCCAGCATGGCACGCCAGGACTCGACATGGCCATCCTCGAAGGCGCGCACCGCTTCCTGCCAGGATGTGAGGTCCGGACGGAACTGCAAGCGCAGCGCCCGGCCGCCTTCCTGCAGATCCCTGCATGCGCCGATCGCGTCTTTCAGGCGGCTGCCCGGATCGACGTTGCGATACAGATGATCCAGCGCACGGTCGATGCCGTCCGCCCGCGCTTCGTCGTAGCCGTATTCCCACAACCGGTCCACGGTTTTCGCAGCGTCGTCGGCGGTCGGGCCGGACGCAAAGCCGATCGCTTCCCTGCCCTTTTGCATCGCGGCCTGCAGTACGCCGGGCCCCTGGCCGCCGTCCTTGCGTGCCTGTCCCTGCGACAGCGCCGGCAGCGACTTGCACAGATAGGCGCAATCCTTTTCCAGGTGCGAACGCGCGTCCATCCGCCGCTT
Source organism: Bordetella sp. (assembly GCF_057362025.1). Taxonomy (NCBI): domain Bacteria; kingdom Pseudomonadati; phylum Pseudomonadota; class Betaproteobacteria; order Burkholderiales; family Alcaligenaceae; genus Bordetella; species Bordetella sp. Next base: position 64,395 of record NZ_JBMQQZ010000007.1, read on the forward strand.
GATGGCCGCCGCTTTCAGGCGGCCGAGCTTTTTGAGCGCGGCCTTGAACCTGGGCTGCTCTTTCTTCAAGGATTTTTTGTGGGACCGCAAGTCGGCGATCGCCGCATCGATGCGCTGGCGCGCCTGGACGGAGGTCGGATCGACGATAGGCGCGGCGGCTTTCAGCGCCGGCACGCCTTTCAACGCGGGCTGCACGGTCTGGAGCGCGCGCAAGCCCGTGTCGATGCAGAGGTTTTCCACCTTGACCCGCGCCTTGTTGAGCTTTTTGCGCAACCGTCCTTCCGCCGCAGAGGCGGCGACGACGCAGGTATCGGTGACGGCACGGGTGGTCCTGCGTGCGTAGCGGTACAGGCGATGGTGCTTCGTGTCTGCGGCGCCCTGGATGAGCGTGGCCGCAGCATCATCGTCGGAATGGCATGGCGCGCGCTGCGCAAGGCTGTCCGATGGAAGCGGGCCCGAGGAGCCGCCGGCGGCGTTGGAATGGGAGGGGACGAGATGAAGCATATGCGATCCTTCTGCTGCGACACGAATAGTCATGCCATGGGTGGATGGCGCAGATAGGCGGTTCCGCGCGGGCACGCGCCGGATCGGCGCGCTCGCAAAATGAGACGCAAGCCTCTGACGATGTCCGCGCAAGTACGGAAACCGACATCGTTCATTGCATGGCGCGACGACGCCGCAGGTCCTGGATGCTAGACGCCGCCGACGTAGCCGGCCTGCCGCCAGGCCTCGAAGACCACGACGGCCACGGCATTGGACAGGTTCAGGCTGCGCTGCCCCGGACGCATGGGAAGACGCAGGCACCGCGCGGGCTCGAACAATGCCAGCTGTTCAGCCGACAACCCGGCGGTTTCGCGCCCGAACACGAATACATCGCCCGCCTGGAACGCGGCGTTGGCCAGGGAGTGTTCCGTGCGCGTCGTGAAGGCGAATACGCGATCCGCCGGCGCGCCTATGGCCGCCAGCGCATCGGGGAGTGTGGGGTGCACACGCACCGGCTGCCATTCGTGATAATCCAGCCCAGCGCGGCGCAAGCGCGTGTCGTCCAGTTCGAAGCCCATGGGCTCGACCAGGTGCAATTGCGCGCCCGTGTTGGCACACAGGCGTATGGCATTGCCGGTATTGGGCGGAATTTCGGGCTCGACGAGAATGACGTGGAACATATCGGTGAAAGCCAGAGCCCTGTCAACGCTAGGGCAAACGGTATTGTGCCAGCACGCCGCCGTCATCCGCCGGCGCGCGCGCGGCGACCAGCCCGATGATGCCTGCGGCGCCTGCCGCCCGCAACGCGAGGGCCGCGGCCTGCAGGGTACTGCCGGTCGTCATGACGTCGTCGACAAGGGCGATGGTACACGCAGGGATGGATGCCGGGCAGATGTAGGCATCGGGTGCGAGATGCAGCCGGGCCCGACGCGTCAGGGTACTTTGCTTGGGACCTTCGCGACCGCGCGCCAGCCAGCGCGATTGTACGGACCGCCCGGTGCGATGCGCGATGGCACGCGCAAGTTCCGCCGCCGGGCTGAAGCCGCGCCGGCGCAGCGAAGCGCGCGCGGACGGGATGGGGACCAGCACGGTATCCGCCGGCAATCCGGGCCGGCCATCCTGCTCGCGCGGCATTGCGGGCGCGCGCAGGATCAGGTCGGCCAGCGGCTCTGCCAGCGCATAGCGCCGGTGCGCCTTGTAGTGCGTGATCAGCATGTCGCCCGGAGATTCGTAATCGAATCCGGCCGTCACCCCCGCCAGCGGCCAGGGTCGCCGCGCGCAGTCGGGACAGGGGGTTTGCGCGGCACGCAGCCGCAAGGCGCACCGCGGACAACGCGGCTGGTCCGGATGCATGGTCGCCACCACATCGCGCAGGCATGGTGCACAGGGCGCACCGCCGGCGGACCGTCCGCCGCACATCGGGCAATCCGTGCCGATCATGGAAAGCATCCGGCATCGCGCCGCGCGCCAGCCTCGCATGGAGTCTCCCTCGATGAAATCCCGCATGGCGGGGTGGCCCATCGCGGCCCCGCGCCCGGCCATGCGCAATAATGGAAGGCATATCTCACCACATGCGCGCCGCCGTTTTCGATCCGGTGCGACCGAAATGTCCGACTCCCTTCCCGACCTGCCCATCGTCAGCGCCCACGTGGCGCGCCAGTTCGCCCGCCGCGGCGATCTGGAAGACGCCCAGTTCCTGTATGGCGAAATCGGGCAACGCATGCTGGAACGCCTGCGGTACATCCGGGTGCAGCCGGTGCAGTTGCTGGATGCGGGATGCGGCGCCGGCGCCAGCCTCGCACTACTGCGCGAACGCTATCCCGAGGCCGGATACATCGGGCTGGACGCCTGTGCTCCCTTGCTGGACATCGCCCGGCAGCGCCATGGCCCACGCGGCCGCGCGGGCCTGCTGGGCCTGGGCCGCCTGGCGGCCAACCTGGTTCGCGGCGCAGATAAAACCCCGCCCCCGCGTTTCGTCCAGGGCGATCTCGCCGACACCGGCCTGCCGCCGGAATCGCTGGAACTGGTGTGGTCCAACCTCGCCCTGCACTGGCATCCACGCCCGCATGCCGCCCTGGCGGAATGGCGGCGCATCCTGAAAGTGAATGGGTTGGCCATGTTCTCGTGCCTTGGGCCGGGCACCCTTCGGGAACTGCGCCAGGCGGTGACCGACGCCGGCCTGCGCACGGCGACGCCCTCTTTTGTCGACATGCACGATTTCGGCGACCTGCTGGTGGAGAACGGCTTTGCGGATCCCGTCATGGACCAGGAAACCCTGACGCTGACCTACCGGACGCCGGATCGGCTGCTGGAGGACGTGCGGGCACTGGGAGGCAACCCCGTCGCGGGACGCAAGGCGTCGCTGGCGTCGCGGGCCTGGCGCGACCGCTTATGCGCGGCGCTGGAGGCCCAGCGCCGCCCGGACGGCACCATCGCGCTGACGATAGAAGTCGCATACGGACACGCCTGGCGCGCAGCAGCCCGGCGCGCCGCGCCAGGCGAAACGCACTTGTCCGTCAGCGCGATAGGCGGCAGGCAGCGAACGGCCGAATAGCGCGGGCCGGCGGGCAAAGCCGGCGGGGATCCGGCAGGGGCGCAGGCCCCGTCACCCCATCAATGCAGGCGCCGCGGCGCGGTGCCCGGTTCCGGCTCCGCCAGCGTCTGCACACCCACGCCCCCCAGGGGCTCGGACGTTGCCCGGACGCGCCTGCGCACCACGGCGGTGGGGTCCGTACCGGCCATTCCCACCAGCCCGATCTCGCCGCGGAAGGCGCCCGTCATGGATTCCACTACGGAAGGCAGGTCGCGCAGGCGGTGGAACTGGGCCCGCAGCCAGCGCGCGTCGTTGCCGGCGCGCAAGGCGTCGTCACGCAGCGTGGTAAGCATATCGGTGGTGCCGAGCTCGTCCGCCACCGGGATCAGGCGGCCGAACAACGCGCGCAGATGATCGATCAGCCGCAGCCGCTGCCCTTCGGCGGTGACGTAGCTGCCCTGCAGGCCGAAACGGCAGGCCTGGAAATGGTTGCTGCGATAGGCCAGCCACAGGCCGCCTTCCGGCTGCGGGTCGCGCTGCAGCAGGACGGCGAGCGCCTGGGCGAAAGCCGCCAGCTGGCAGGCGCGCTCGACCGTCAGCGGCGTATCGCATACGCGGATTTCCACGGTGCCGAATTCCGGTTTGGGACGTATGTCCCAGTACAAGTCCTTGATGCTTTCGGCCAGGCCCAGGTTGCGCAGCTGGGCCAGATGGGCCTCGAAGCGGTACCAGTCCGTGACCTCCGGCGGCATATGGCCGGCCAGCGGGAAACTGTTGACGGCATTGAGCCGGCAGCAGGAAAACAGCGTATCCACGCCTTCGTAGTAAGGCGACGAGGCCGACAGGGCGATGAAGTGAGGCACGTAGGCCGAGAGCTGGCGCGTCAGCGCGATCGCCTGGTCGCCGCCTTTGACGCCCAGGTGGATATGCTGGCCGAATACGGTGAACTGTCGCGCCAGGTAGCCGTACATTTCCGCCAGATACTGGAAACGCGGCGTGTCGGAAATCGAGCGTTCCTGCCAGCGCATGAAGGGATGGGCCCCGCCACCGGCGACGGAGACACCCACGGCGTCGGCCGCTTCGCACAGGGCGGTGCGCATTTCGCGCATTTCGGCGAGCAGGCCCATGGGATGCTCGTGCACGGAGGAGTTCAGCTCGATCATCGAGCGGGTGATTTCCGGCTTGACCCGGTCGGCAATGGGATGATCGGCCATTTGGGCCAGCAGTTCGTCCGAAGCAGCGGTCAGGTCAAACGTCCGTGGGTCGATCAGTTGCAGTTCGAGTTCGATGCCCAGGGTATTGGGGGCGGAAGGGACGAACGGAATCTGTTCCATTTCCTGCTCCTATGTATCTTATGTTCGGGGGGCTGCGTCAGGCGGTCTTGAGGCCCGGCGGTTCCCGGGGTGCCTGGTGTGAGACGCGAAGCCGCAGTTTAGCCGCCTGTTGGCGTCATAACCGGTGAAAATCGTGACATTAATACGCAACCGCGCGTAACTTGCGGGCTTCTCCGCCCTGCGAGGTAAGCGAGTACTTACCCCTTAGGGTATCTCCGGGTGATTTCTCACCTCCGCCAGAAAGCCGGCGTAAAAAGAAGTAGCACCGTGAACAGCTCCAGCCGCCCTATCAGCATGCCGAAGGTGCAGAGCCAGGTCTGGAAGTCCGTCAGGACCGAGAAGCTTCCCATGGGGCCGACGGGGCCCAGCCCCGGGCCGGTGTTGTTGACGCTGGCCACCACGGCGCTGAAGGCCACCACGGGATCCAGGCCGGAGGCCAGCATCAGGATGGTCAATACGGCGATGGACATGCCATACATCAACATGAACGCCAGCACGGAAGCCATGACACGGTTATCCACCACCCTGCCCCGCAGACGCACGGGGCTGACCGCATGCGGATGCAGCATGGTGACCAGTTCCGCGCGTGCCTGCTTGGCCAGCAGGATGGCGCGGATCATCTTGATGCCGCCGCCGGTGGAACCGGCGGAGGTCGCCACCCCGGATAACAGCAGCATCGGCAAGGTGGCGAACAGCGGCCACTGGGTGTAATCCACATTGGCGTATCCGGTGGTGGTGATCACGGAAACGGCGTTGAAGATTCCATACCGCATCGCCTCGCCGGGCGTGTTGTAGACGCCGTCGACGTACAGGAAAACCGCGATCGCCAGCGCGGCGCCGAGCGTAACGACCAAGTAAGGAATGGTTTGCGGGCAGGTCAGGTAGGGCCGCGGGCTGCGCGTATGCCACGCACCGAAGTGGGTGGCGAAGTTGATGCCGGCGATCAGCATGAAAACAATCGCCACGATCTCGACGCGTACCGAATCGAAATGCGCGAAGCCGTCGTCCCAGGTGGAGAAGCCGCCCAGGCCCATGGTGGTCGCCATATGGCACCAGGCCTCGAACCACGACAGGCCGGCCAGCCGGTAAGCCAGCAGGCATAACAGGGAGAAGCCGAAATAGACCGCGTACAGCGCCTTGGCGGTGCTGGCGATACGCGGGGTCAGTTTTTCGTCCTTGATCGGTCCCGGAGTTTCGGCCCGGAAAACCTGATGGCCGCCCACGCCCAGCAGCGGCAGGATGGCCACCGCCAGGACCAGGATACCCATGCCTCCCAGCCAGACCAGCGTCGCCCGCCACAGATTGATGGAAGGCGCCAGGCGGTCCAGGCCGGTCAGCACGGTCGCCCCCGTGGTGGTCAGGCCGGACATCGCCTCGAAGTAGCCGTCCGTGAACGACAGCGGGGTGCCGGCACGATGAAAATAGAGCAGCAGCGGAATGGCCGCCAGCGCCGGCAGGACAGTCCACACCATCGACACTAGCAGGAAACCGTCGCGCGGACGCAGTTCCGAGCGGCGGCGGCGGGTCACCGCCCAGAGCAGTCCGCCCGCCGCGATGCATGCCGAGGCAGAATAGAGAAAGGCCTCCCGGGCCGCGTCGCCGGTATAGATCGCCACTCCCAAAGGCAGGATCATGGCCAGCGAGAACAATGCCATGGTCAGGCCCAGCAGGTTGAATACGGAGGCGAGCCTGTTCACCCGCGGCCTCCCGTCATGGGTACGGCCGCACAGAGGAAATGGCGCGGGCGCCGCGCGGACATCGCCGGCGCCTTGCGCCGCCGGGAAACGATCAGACGGATGGTAGGCATGGGGCCGGGTGGGTCAGAAAAACGATGCAGATACCTGGAACAGCTTTTCCACGCGGGCCATCTGATTGCGGCCCGGCACGAAGACGATGACATGGTCGTCCTGCTGGATGACGGTGTCGGGTTCGGGCATGATGATTTCGTCATCGCGAACCAGCGCCCCGATGATCGCGCCCTTCGGCAGGCGCAGCTGGCAGACCTGGCGCCCGACCACGCGGGACGTGCTGCGGTCGCCGCGCGCGACGGCTTCCAGCGCCTCGATCACGCCCTGCCGCAGGCGATGCACGGCCAGCACGTCGCCGCGGCGCACGTGGCGCAGCAGTTCGCTCATGGTGGCGTGCGAGGGCGATACCGCGACGTCGATATGGCTGCCCTGCATCAATTCGCCGTAGGCCTGCCGGTTGATCAGGGCGATGACGCGCCGCGCGCCCAGACGCTTGGCCAGCAGCGACGACATGATGTTGTCTTCGTCGTCGCTGGTCAGCGCAAGCCAGGTATCCATGTCCTGGATATTTTCGCGTTCCAGCAGGGCTTCGTCGGTTGCATTGCCGTGCAGGACCAGGACGTTGGATGGCAGCTTTTCCGCCAGGTACTGGCAGCGCGCGGCACCGTGTTCGATGATGCGCACGCTGTAGTTTTCGTCGGCCAGTTCCCTGGCCAGGCGCAGGCCGATATTGCCGCCGCCGGCGATCATGATGCGCCGCGCCGTTTTTTCCGCCGTGCGCAGCTGCCGCACGGCGCGCCGCGCGTGGCGCGTGTCCGCCACCACCACGACCTCGTCGCCGGGCAGGATGACCGTGTCGCGGCCCGCCAGCAAGGGCCGGCCGTCGCGCACGATATCGACGATACGCGCCGAAACATCGGGCCAGAGTTCGCCCAGCGCATCCAATGACCGGTTGGCCATGGCGCTGCCTCGCCCCACCCGCACGGTGACCACGCTGACGCGGCCGCCGGCGAATTCGACCACCTGCAGCGCTTCGGGGAACTCGATCAGGCTCTGCAGATAGATGGTGACGCTGCGCTCGGGACTGATCAGCGCGTCGATGCAAAACCCCTCGTCGCCCAGCAGCTCGGGATGTTCCGCCACATCGGAAGACCGTATGCGCGCGATGCGCCGGGGAATGTTGAACACCTGGCGCGCGAGGCGGCAGGCCACCAGATTGACCGCATCGGAGGCGGCACAGGCGATGAAGAGATCGGCGTCCTCGGCGCCCGCTTCGCGCAGCACGGAAACCTGTGCGCCGTCGCCCTGCAACCCGCGCAGGTCGCAGCGTTCCTGCAGGTCTTGCAGGTTGCGCGCATCGATGTCGATAACCGTGATGTCGTTGTGTTCCGAGACGAGGTTCTCGGCCACGCTGGTGCCTACCCGTCCCGCCCCGACGATGAGTATCTTCATGTACTGCGCTTGCGCGCGGATTCGATGCCCAATTGCTTGAGCTTGCGGTAGAGGTGAGTGCGTTCCAGGCCGGTTTTTTCGGATACCCGGGTCATGCTATGGCTTTCGCGCACCAGGTGGTATTCGAAGTAGATGCGTTCGAAGGCGTCGCGCGCCTCGCGCAGGGGCTGATCCAGGGAGATGCTGCCCAACAGGCCATTGGAGCCTGGGGGAGCCTCGACCGAATTGGCGGGCAGGGAGGGTGCGTCGAGCTCGTCTTCCAGCGGTACCGCTGCCAGGGATGCCGCGGCGGGCGCCGGGTGCGGTGCACGGCCGCGCGAGAGCGCCGCCGAAATAGTTTTTAACAACCGCTGCAGCGTAATGGGCTTTTCGAGGAAGTCCAACGCGCCGATACGGGTGGCCTCGACGGCCGTATCGATGGTGGCATGGCCGCTCATCATGATGACCGGCATGTCCAGAAGGCCCTGGGAACCCCACTCCTTCAACAGGCTCACGCCGTCGGTATCGGGCATCCAGATGTCCAGGAGAACCAGATCGGGGCGCGACCGTAGACGAGCGGCACGGGCCTGAGCCGCGTTCTCGGCCAGTTCAACCGTGTGTCCTTCGTCGTACAAGATTTCTGACAGAAGCTCGCGTATGCCAACTTCGTCATCAACCACCAGAATTCTGGCCATAAACCCGTCCACCTATTGCGTAGCCGCATTATCCTGTTGTTGTGCGGTTGCGTCCAGAGTATCGACTCCGCCCGCCAGGCGGGTCAACAGTATCGAAATGCGGGCACCGCCCTCGCGGCGGTTCGCGAGATCGATACGCCCGCCGTGCTCTTCAACGATCTTGCGGACAATCGCCAATCCTAACCCAGTCCCGTGCGACTTGGTGGTGACATAAGGTTCGAAAGCCCGCTGCATGACCTGCGGAGAGAACCCCGGCCCGGTATCGGCCACCGTGAACCGCAGCGCCAGGTGCTCCTCGCCGTCGCCCTGCCTCGCACGGGTCAATTGCGTCGACACACGCACTTTGCCGTCCTTTTGGTCCACGATGGCATCCCGCGCATTGGCCAGCAGGTTGTGTATGACCTGGCGCAATTGCGTGGGATCGCCTTCGATGGCCGGCAGGCCCGGTTCGAGCTCGACCTCAAGGTTGAGGGAATTCACGTGATCGCGCAACACGCCCTCCACCGGATCCCAGCCGTACAAGGACAACACATCGGCCACCAGATCGTTGAAATCGATGCGCTTCATGACGGCCGGCGGCGTACGCGCGAACTCGCGGAAATCGTCCACCATGTGCTTCAGCGACGAGACCTGGTTGACGATGGTGTTGGTGGAGCGCTCCAGCATGCGGCGGTCATTGGGCTCGAGCCGGTCGGCCAGCTTCATGGCAAGGCGTTCCGCGGAAAGCTGGATGGGCGTCAACGGATTTTTGATTTCATGGGCCAGCCGGCGCGCGACCTCGCCCCAGGCCACCGCGCGATTGGCCGACATCAGTTCGGTGATGTCGTCGAACACCACCAGGTAGCCGTTGCCGCGCCCGTCCACGCGCAAGTGCGTACCGCGCGCGAGCAGCGTGACGGTCTGCGGCGCGCCGGCCGGCTGCGCGGCCGGACTGAGCTGGATTTCGAACTGCTGCTGCCAGTGCAGGCGTTCGGACCCCACCGCGGTATGCGCGGCGAACGCCTGCCGCACGATTTGCGCGAACGGCAGCATGCCCTCCACGGTTTCCAGCGGCCTGCCGATTACCGAGCGCAGGTCCGCCTGCAGAATGGTCTGCGCGCCCTGGTTGACCGTGGTGACGCGAAAACTTTCGTCGAAGACCAGTACACCGGAGGACAGGTTGGACAGTACGCTTTCCAGATATACGTTCGAACGCTCGAGCTGCTGCCTGTTGCTTTCGACCATGCGGCGCGCCTCGTCCAGTTGCCGCGTCATGGCATTGAAGGAGCGCGTGAGCTGGCCGACTTCGTCGCGTTCCGGCGGCTCAGGCAAGGGGCGGTAGTCGCCGATGCCGACCGCCTGCGTGCCGGCGGCCAGCCGCAACAGCGGACGCACCAGCCGCTTGGACAGCGACAGCGCCACGGCAATGGCGGTGAATACGGAAACCAGCAGCGCCAGCGTCAGGGTGATGCCGTAGAGCTTGCGCAGCCCCAGCCGTGAAATCGCCAGTTCCTGGTAATCGCGAAAGCCCTGCTGCACGCGGTTGGCATTGTGCGCGATCTGTTCCGGCACGGGCTGAATCAGCTGCAGCCAGCGCGGTTCGCCGCCGGAGTTGCCCAGCGTGTCGAAGCGATCGGGCGCGATGAGCGGAATCACTACCCGCAAGTGCAGGCCGCCCTGGCCGCGGTCCAGCGGGTCGTCGGCCTCGGCGGCGGAATAGCCGCGCGACAGCCGCAACTGATTCAGGACCGTGGCGGGCGGCAGCTCGGGCAGCAATTGGCCGTACTGATTCGTCGAAAAGGCGATCATCCGGCCACTGCCGGTGAACACCATCGCTTCCTGCACGCCGTTGGCTTCGCGCAGGCGGGTCAGCGTCAGGGCGATACTGGTATCGCTGGAGCGGTTCAATTCCGTGGCCATGGAACGGGCCCGGGCGTCCAGGTCGGCCAGCAGCGAGTCCAGCGCGGCGCGGCCCAGATTCAGGCCCGATTCCAGCGCGCTATCGACCCGCACGTTGAACCAGGACTCGATGGACCGCGACATGAATTGCACGGACAAGGTGTAGATCAGGGCGCCCGGCACCACGCCGATCAATGCGAAGGCCAGCGCGAAGCGCGCCGTGAGCCGCGCGCCGAACTGACGCCGCCGTATCTGCCGCACCAGCTTGACCGTCAGCGCCACGACCCAGGCGAACAGCGCCAGCGCGACCACGCCGTTCAACAGCAGCAAGGCATCGTAGTAGCGGGCCAGGCGCGATGCATTGCCGGTGGACCAGGCCAGCAGCCCCAGCAACAGCATGCCCGCCAGCGCGCCCGCGACCAAGGCGATGCGCAGGAGCATTCTCATCGCTTGTCCCCCGATGGGTCGGCGATGGCGAAATCGAAGTCCTTCCAAGGCGTGGCCACGGACCAAGAGCTGCTGTTCAATGCGTTGACCTGGAAGGGCCGGGCCAGCATGGAGGTGTCCAGGCGCAGGCGCAGGCGGCCATCGTAGCGTACACCCGTGGACAGATCGCCGGCCTCGGCCACGGACCAGCCGCGTATATGCCGCACCATGTCCATTGCGGCGTCCAGAGACTGCACCGGCAGGTTCAGCTCTCCGACACCGGCGCGCCACTGCCGGGTCAGGGCGTTGTAGATGATACGCCACGTCATGCTGGTATCGGCCACGGTAGTATCGAGCCACCACCAGCGCGAACGCGTGATGACGATGTCGGCCGTGAAATAAAGGGGAACGCCGCGTTCGGCGGCCTCGCGCAGCTGGTCGTTCAATTCGAAACGGATGTCGGCATCGATTTCGACCTTGCCGTTGCGGATGACGGGGTCGACATTGAGAACCCTGGGGTCGGCCGCCCGCGCCGCGGCCGCCCAGGGCAGCGAGAGCACGGTGGCCAGCAACAATAGAAACAGGCGCGTGGAAATGGGCATACGAGGAATCAGCGCTGCGACCCTACTATTCTTGGCGATTCAGGTGGCCTTGGCAAACAAGGCATAGAAAAAGCCGTCATGCTGCGCTGTTTCTGTTGCGCCAGCCGCCACTGGCAGCAGTTGGCCCGGCGCCTCCAGGCGGTGGGCGTCGGCATGGCGCGCGGCGAACGCGGCGGCCTGGCGTTCGCCTTCTTCCGGGAAGACCGAGCAAGTGACATACAGCAGTCGCCCGCCCGACGCGACGGTGCGCCACAGCGCGTCGACGATGCGCGTCTGCAGCTTGACGGTGCGCGGGACGTCATCGGGCCGCCGCAACCAGCGGATATCGGGGTGGCGCCGCACGATGCCGGACGCCGTGCACGGCACATCGGCAAGCACCGCGTCGAACGGCCGTCCGTCCCACCAGTCATCCGGATTGGCGGCATCGGCCGCGCGCAGCGACACGCCTGGCGTATCCAGGCCCAGGCGGCGCAGATTGTCGCCAACGCGCCGCAGCCGCCCCGCATCGGCATCGAGGGCCAGCAAATCGATATCGGCCAGTTCGAGCAGATGCGCCGTTTTGCCGCCCGGCGCGGCGCACGCGTCGAGCACGCGCATGCCGTCCTTGATGCCCAGCACCGGCGCCGCCAGCTGCGCGCCCGCGTCCTGCACGGACCACCAGCCGTCCTCGAAGCCCGGCAAACGCTGCACCGGCCGGGGCTGGGCCAGGACGATGCCGGCCGCGCCGGTCGGCTGGCCGTCGACGCCGGCCGCCAGGAATGCAGCCAGTACCTGTTCGCGCGTCGCGCGGCGGCGGTTCACGCGCAGCGTCATGGGCGCCGGTACGTTGGCCGCCGCCAGAATCGATTCCCATGCGTCGGGATAGGCCGAACGCAGCTTGTCCACCCACCATTGCGGGTGATTCCAGCGTGCCTCGATCTGGCGGCTCAGTTGCGGCAGCAAAGTGTCGCGGTCACGCAGGAAAGACCGCAGGGCACCGTTGACCAGCCCTTTCAGGGGCGCCACGCGGGGCAGGCGCCCGGCCGCTTCCACCGCCTGGTCGACCACCGTGTACGGGGCGTAGGCGGGAGCACTGGCGGCCGGCGTCCCGGCGGTCTCTGGCGCGATCGCCTGGGTAATCCCGGGCGGCACGTAAAAGGGCGCCTGCGGCGCGTCTTCGACCGCCGCCGCGCCCGCGGGCCCGGGGAGCAGCAAGGCCAGGCCAACCAGCAACAGCGCTTCGGCCAGGGGTTCGGGCGGCGTGCGCGGGACCAGGATGCGGCGCGCGGCACGCGCTTCGCCCAACCGGCGCATGGTATGGAAGGACAGCGCCTGCGTACCGGCGCGCAATGGCGCGGGCACCTGCCCGATGGCGTCCGTCATGGACCGCCCCGCCAATACGGCTCGCACAACGCCGGCACTTTCCGCGAGCAAATCGCGCAATGGGGCGGCGACGGCCGCCGGCGAGGATGTGGAGTCGGACATGGGACGGGAAAGACCGGTATGCGGAACCCCTAATGGTACCTGCTCACCGGGCGGCACGCCGGCGGCCTATTCCCCATAGAACCGCTTGCGCGAGCAGCAGGGGCGCCACGCTGAATGCAAGGATGACCGACCACATGCCGGCGGATGGCGGGCCTATCTGCAGCAGATAGGCCGCGGCGGGCAGATAAGGCGGAACCGCCAGCAGCACGGCGCACAGCAGCAGCGCGCCCCATAGCCAGCGGTTCCGCGTGATCTCGTTCACGACCGGTCCGGACCCCGCGCCGCGCATGTTCAGCACATGCCATAGCTGGGCGAAGGCCAGGGTCAGGAACGTCACCGTGACCGATTGCCGCGCGTCCAGGCCCAGCCAGCGCGTCGCGGCCAGTGCGCCGAACGTGCCGGCGCTCAATGCGGTTCCGTAAAGCACGATCGCCAGCCATTGCCGTCGACCCAGTATCGGTTGGCGGGGATCGCGCGGCGCGCGGCGCAGGACGCCGGCCTCGCCCTCGCCCATCGCCAGCGCGAAGGCCGGGAATACATCGGTGACCAGGTTGAGATAAAGGATCTGCAACGGCAGGAGCGGCAAAGGCAGCCCCGTCAACACCGCCAGCCCGACGGCCATGACTTCGCCGAGATTGCATGACAGCAGGTAAACGACAAAGCGGCGGATATTGCCGTAGATGATCCTGCCCTCGCGGATTGCCTTGACGATGGAGGGAAAGGCATCGTCAAGCAGGACCATGGCGGCTGCCTGGCGCGCGACGTCGGTGCCGCGCATGCCCATGGCGACACCGATATCGGCCTGCCGCAAGGCGGGCGCGTCGTTGACGCCGTCGCCCGTCATGGCGACGATTTCGCCCGCGGCCTGATACGCCTTGACCAGGGCCAGCTTTTCAGCCGGGCTTACCCGCGCGAAGATGCCGATCCCGCGCAAAGCGGCCCAGCCCTCCGCGATCAGGTGCGCGACGTGCCTGCCCTCGACAATACGCGCGGCATCCAATCCGACGGCGCGAGCGATGCTGCCCGCGGTCACCGCGTGATCGCCCGTTACCATCACGACGCGGATGCCGGCCTGACGGCAGTCCCGGATCGCCTGCGGCACATCCGCACGAGCGGGATCCTCCAGGCCGACCAAGCCCAGCAGCACCAGCCCGGCGTAGGGTTCGGCGTCCGCGCGGGTATCCATCTTCATCGCGCAGGCCAGCACGCGCAGCCCGTGTTGGCCGAGCCGGTCGGCACGGGCCAGCCACTCGGCCCGCATGGCATCATCGAGCGCCGCTTCGCCCTCGATGCCTATCGCGCGCGTCGCGGCGGCGACGACCGCCTCGGGCGCGCCTTTTACCGAAAACAGATACCCGTCCCCGCTTTTGTGTAGGGTCGCCATCATTTTGGTCGCGGGATCGAAGGCATACTTCTGGACGACGGGATGGCCGCGCAGCAGCGCAGCGCGCCTGATGCCTGCCTCCAGCCCGGCGCGCAGCAGCGCGACCTCCATGGGGTCGCCCGTGCCGCCGCTACCGTCGGCACGATCCAGGTGGGCATCGTTGCAAAGCACGCCCACCCGCAGCAGCGCCGCGACCTGGGCGTCACCGGCCGGCCAGGGACGCTCACCGGCCTTCGGGCGGGCGGACGCCAGGTCCACATCGCCGGAACCGACGCACAGCCGGCGCACCGTCATGCGGTTCTCGGTCAAGGTACCGGTTTTGTCAGTCAGGATGACAGTCGTCGCCCCCAGGGTCTCTACCGCGGACAGACGCTCCACAAGCGCGTTCTGCCGCGCCATGCGCCACATCCCGCGCGCGAGGGCCAGCGTCGCGACGATGGGAAGGCCCTCCGGTATGGCCGCCACGGCCAGCGCGATGGCTGCCTCGATCATGGTGAAAGCGGCCCGGCCCGCGAGCAGCCCTGCGGTCCCGATGGCGACCGCCACGGCCAGCGTCACCCAGCACAGCTGCGCGGACAGCCGGGCCAGATGGCGCTCCAGCGGCGAATCGCCCGGATGGGCATCCACGACCAATCGCGTCACCTTCCCGAGCTCGGTCGACAAGCCGGTGGCGACGACGACCCCTGCGCCGCTGCCGCGCGTGACGGCGGTGCCCTTGAACAGCATGCAGACGCGATCGCCTATGCGCGCGTCCGCGACCACCGGACTCAACTGCTTGTCGACCGGGATCGATTCGCCGGTCAGGGCGGATTCGTCCGCGGCAAGACGCGACGCTTCGATCAGGCGCAAGTCCGCCGTCACCGCGTCTCCTGCATCCAGCAGCACGATATCGCCCGGCACGAGCTCCTGCGCCGGGACCAGGCGGACCCGGCCATCGCGCCGGATGCGCGCGGTACGGCCACCCAGCGCGCGCAGCGCCTCTATCGAGCGCATGGCCTTCAATTCCGTGGCGAAACCGATCAGGGCATTGACGACGAGTACGGCCGCGATGGTAAAGCCCTCTTCCAGCTCGCCGAAATAAAAACCCAGCGCGGCCGCGCCGCCCAGCAGCCAGACCACAGGGCTTTTGAATTGATGCAGCAGCAACCGGGTCATGCTGGCGGCGCGCGGCGAGGCGATGATGTTCGGCCCGAAGCGCTGGCGACGCGCGGGGACGTCCTCGTCCCGCAACCCCTCCGCGCTGGCGACGCGCAGCCGATGGAGCAGCTCCGTCACCCCCAGGGTGTGGGGACGATCGGGCACCGCCATGCCGGCGGCGCCGTCCAGGCCTAAGGGCTGATCCATGGGTCGACTCGCTGTTCACGATGGATGCGCCGCGGGTCCAGGTCTTTGCGCTGCCGATGGGGATGAAGCGCCCTGAGCGTTCGCGGCCGGTGCCCCATGTGTACCGCCCTGCGCGCCGGACGTTATTGATCTCGAACAAGGCCAAGGTCGATCCGGCCCGGCCGACGATCGGATCGGAAACTTCGCCTTCGCTCGAGCGGTATGAGGGCGAGAATAGGTTTGTTTCATGCATGCCGGCCTGGCACCTGCCGCGCCGGCCAGCGCCCTAGCGGGGTGCCATGCGGCGCAGCGTATCGTCCCTGACGACGAAGTGATGCCACAGCGCCGCCAGCGCGTGGGCCCCGATGACGAAATAAAAGGCGTTGCCGATCAGCTCATGCGCTTCCTTGATGACGCCATGCAGCAGCGGCCAGGCCGGCACAACCTGGATGGACCACCCCAGGCCCGGCACGACCACCGGGTAGCCGCCTGTGTTCAGCATCAGTATGCCCAGTATGGGTTGGGCCACGAGGAAGACATACAGGGCCGCGTGCGCGGCACCGGCCAGGCGGCGCAGCAGCGGCGTCTCGTTCGCAGGCGGGGGCGCGCGCCGGAAGGCCCGCCAGGCCAGCCGTGCCACCGACAGCGTCAGGATGGCAAGGCCCGCGCCGATATGCACGGACGTCCACAGCGACCGTGAGGGGGTTCCGGACGGACCGCGGATTTCGATGGCCAGATAGGCCAGGCCCACGAGCACGGCGGTCAGCCAATGGAAAACGATGGATAGCCGATCGTAGCGGGGCGCGGCCAACGCGGCGGCCGGCGCATGGAAGGTTGTATTGGACATGGCGTCTGGTGAGCGGACTCAGTTTGAACTTTGGGTGGGATAGGGAGGAATGTCGATCCTGACCTTCAGACCGACGGGGGGCGATGCGTGGGCATCGGACAATGCGATGCGGGCCTGCCAGCGGTTCACGATGGCCGCGACGATCGAAAGACCCAGGCCGGAGCCGCTTTGGCGGCTGCCGACGATCCGGTAGAAGCGGTCGAAGACGCGGTCGCGTTCGGCCGGCACGATGCCGGGGCCGTTGTCCTCGACCTCCAGGACAGTTCCCGAGGTGTCCCCGCGCAGGCGCAGATCGACGCGGCCGCCCGCGGGGGTGTAGCGGATGGCGTTGTCCAGCAGGTTGCGCGCGAGGGTGGCCAGGTCGACCGGCGTCGCGGCGATCCGCACGGCATCGTCGATCTGCACGCCCAGGTCGATGGAACGGGCTTCGGCCATCGGCAATAAGTCTTCCACGACGCGCGATATCACGGCTTTCGCATCGATCAGCGGGGCCGGCCGCGGCGCGGCGTCCTGCGAGCGCGCGAGTGACAGCAACTGCTCGGCCAGCGCGATCGTGCGCCGCAGGCCGCCGCGCAACTCCGCCAGGCGTGCGGCGGCGTCCGGCGATACCTGCGCGGCCGACACGTTGTCCAGTTGCACCGACATGGCCGCGAGCGGCGAGCGCAGCTCGTGCGCCGCATCGGCCACGAAACGCCGCTGCATCTCCATGGACTCGCGCACGCGGCCCAGCAGGCCGTTGATCGACGCGACGAAGGGCCGGATCTCGTGCGGCACCTGCGTGTCGTCCAACGGGCGCAGATCATGATGGATGCGGGCGTCGATGCCGCGCGCCAGGCGCGAGACGGGCAACAGGCCGCGCCGTATCATCAAGGCGATCGCGGCGATCAGCACGGGAATCAGGATCATGAAAGGCACCAGCGTGCGCCACCCGCTGCCGCGCGCGAGCTCATCGCGCGCGGCGGTGCGCTGGCCGACGGCCAGCCTTTCGCCGGACCGCAGCTGGGTGACGTAGAAACGCCAGCGGGCGCCGTTCGCATCCAGGGTCTGGAAGCCATCGGGCAGATCGCCGGGCAGGCTCAGGCTGCCCGGCCATGCCGAGGCGCGGGCTTGTCCTCGATCCAGCAGCTGGATCACCACCGCGCGCTTGCGCATCTCGTGATCGTTGGCGAATGGCATCGCCGGCGCCATGGGCGAGAGCGCGTTCTGGTCCATCAGCGCCGCAACCTGCCGCAGCTGCGCGTCCTGGTATTCATTCGCCTCATGGATGGCGGTGAAGAAGGAAGACACGCCCGCGAGCACCGCCGCGACGGCGACGATGGCGGCCAGCCAGCAGGACAGGTAAACCTGTAGCGAAACCTTCATCGGGCGCTCGCGACGCTCCATCCCAGCCCCCTGACATTGCGTATGGCCGCGCTGCCCAGCTTGCGGCGCAGGCCGTGGATAAGGTATTCGACGGCATTGCTTTCAACCTGCTCGTTCCAGCCGTAGACCCGCTCTTCGAGCTCGTGGCGCGACAGGATGGCCCCCGGACGCAGCATCAGGGCCTGCAGCAGCGCGAACTCCTTCGCGGTCAGCCGGACCTCCTGCCCGTCGATGGAGGCCGCGCGGCGCACCAGGTCCAGGCTAAGGTGGCCGTTGGTCAGCACGGACGCGGCACTGCCCGCCTGGCGGCGCATGACGGCCCGCATACGGGCCACCAGCTCGGCGGTTTCGAAAGGCTTGGCGATGTAGTCGTCCGCGCCCATGTCCAATCCGGCAACGCGATCCGCCAGCGCGTCGCGCGCCGTGATGACCAGCACGGGCAGCGTGTCGCCCCGGCGCCTGAGCTCGGCCAGTACGCTCAATCCGTCGCGGCCCGGTAGGCCCAGGTCCAGCAGCACGAAATCGTAGTCATGCGTGGCCACCGCCACCAGGGCGGCTTCGCCGTCCGCCACGTGGTCGACGGCGTAGGCTGCATCGCGCAGGGCAATCAGGACGGCAGAAGCGATCATGGGGTCGTCTTCGACCAGCAGGACTCTCATGCCTGGAATTCCGGTTCGTGGTTCATCGGTCGGCAGCTTAGCGGCGAATACTTAGCGCCGACTTAGGAAAACGCCGCCGGGGCGGCGCGTTGCCCATTAATTCCCTATGGATATATATTTATTATCGAATGTAATATACGAAAAAATCGCAAGCAGGGGGCAAGAATGAAGGGACAAGCCACGGGCGCGCAGCCGCGCCAGGACGCGCCGCGCCGGGCGGCATACCGAAGATGCGCCGCTGTGCTGCTCGCCTGTTCCGCCGCGTCCGGCGATCTGGCCGTCGCGGCGGATGGCATGCAGACCGGACGCGGCATCGCCGACAACGGCATCAATGGCGTCGCGGCCTGTGCGGCCTGCCACGGCGCGAAGGGCGAAGGCAACCCGGCGGGCGGCTTTCCGCGCCTTGCCGGACAAGGCGCGGAGTATCTCGCCAAGCAGTTGGATGACATCGCCGACGGCGTGCGGCCCAGCCCGCTCATGGCCCCGATCGCCAAAGGCCTGGACCCGGCGCAACGCAAGGCCGTAGCGGCGTATTACGCCGGCCTGCCCCCGCCCTATTCCGCCGCGGCGGTAGAGGCTTCCGCCGACGCGGCCGTTACGCCCGCCCAGCGCGGCGCGTGGCTGGCTACGCGGGGAGATTGGGGCAGGAATCTGCCCGCGTGCAACCAGTGCCATGGACCGGGCGGCGTGGGGGTCGGCGCGGCCATCCCCGCGTTGGCGGGACAGTCCGCGGATTACCTGGCGAACCAGTTGAAGGCCTGGCAGGCGGGACGCCGCTCGCCGCTGCCGCTGGGCCTGATGCCCGCGATCGCCACGCGGCTAAGCCCCCAGGACATCGATGCCGTCTCGGCGTATTACGCCGGTCTGCCGGGAACACCGGCCGGTGCCGCGGCAAAAGCGGGAGACAAACATGAATGACACCGCACTGGCCGCCCGCGAGGCACGCGGCGCAGGCCGCCCGTCCTTCGCGCATATCGCCGCCGCAGCCGTCCTCCTCGCCCTGCCGCTTGCCGCCCTGGCCGCGGAGAAAGCGCCCGTCTTCCAGCCCCCGCCGGAGTCGGCCATACCGGATAACGAATTCGGCAAGGTCGTGAGGGAAGGCGAGCGGATCTTCATGAACACGCCCCAGCACGCGGCCCAGTACGTCGGCAACAACCTGAACTGCGCCAGTTGCCACCTCGATGCGGGCCGGCGGCCGGATTCCGCGCCCATGTGGGCGGCGTACGTGGTCTACCCTGCGTATCGCAGCAAGAACAAGCACGTGAATACCCTGGCCGAGAGAATCCAGGGCTGTTTCATGTACAGCATGAACGGCAAGGCGCCGCCGCAGGACGATCCGGTCATGACCGCGCTGCAGACCTATATGTTCTGGCTGGCGAGCGAGGCGCCGACCGGCGTGAAGCTACCCGGCCAGGGCTATCCCAAGCTGCCCCAGCCGGCCCTGAAGGCCGACTACCTGCGCGGGCAGGAAGTCTACGGGCAGAACTGCGCGCTATGCCACGGTGCCAACGGCGGAGGCCAGAAAACGCAGGACGGTCGCTGGGTATTTCCCGCCCTTTGGGGCGCGGATTCGTTCAACTGGGGCGCCGGCATGCACCAGCTGGGCAACGCCGCGGGCTTCATCAAGGCCAATATGCCGCTGGGCCAGGGCGGCCTGCTGTCCGTGCAGGAGGCCTGGGACGTCGCCTATTTCATGAATGCGCACGAGCGTCCGCAGGATCCGCGCTATCGCGGCGACGTCGCCGAGACCCGCAGGAAGTATCACGATGACAGCGATTCCCTGTACGGTCTGGAGGTCAATGGACAGTTGCTCGGGGCTCATGCCCCACCCGCGGGCGGACGGTTGCGCGGCGCCACGCCATAGCACGCCGGAAGCCAACCGCGGATAGGTCAACCCTGGCGTTCGACCCGCGCGAAGCGGGCGCTGTCGGCCGGCGTGGCGGGACCTTTCGGCCGGGCCGCGGGCGTGGGCGTGGGCGTGGGCGCGAGTATGCGCACGGGCGTGGGCGCGGGGATGTCCGCACCCGTGGACGGCGCCGCGGGATCGCCGCAGAAAACCGTGTACAGGCAGTCCAGCAGGGTTTTGATGCGGGGATCCGCGATGCTGTAGAACACCGAACGGGCCTGGCGTCGCGTCCTCACGAGGCCGTTCTGGCGCAGCTCGGCCAACTGCTGCGAAAGACCCGGCTGCCGCAGGCCCAGGGTGCGCTCCAGCGTTGCCACCGAACATTCCTCGCGCGCGATCTCGCACAGCAGCAGCAACCGTATCGGGTGCGCGAGCAGCCGCAGGATCTCGGCGGCCTCGGGGACCGCCGCCTTCATGGCGTCCAGTGCGTTGCCCGTGGTGTCGCCCATGCCGCCGCTCACGGCTTTCTCCAGCGGAAGTACCAGGATTCGCCGTCATCCGGCGCGCAGGCCAGCGCCGCGGCCGCATCGGCCGGTGCCGGTTCGAGCAGCCGTTCGCCAGGCTGCCAGCCCTCCGGCGTGGACGCCCGCTCGCGGTCGCCCGTCTGCAGCGCGGCCACCAGCCGCAGCAATTCCTCGATGGAACGGCCGATATTCGCGGGATACCAGCTCATGGCGCGCACGATACCCTCAGGGTCGATCACATAGGTCGCGCGCGCCGTCGAACTGTCCGCCGCGGTGGCGTCGACCATACCGTAGCCACGCGCGATCGCCATGGAAGGATCCTCGACGATGGGGAAGTCGATCTTCACCCCGAAGCGGGCATGGATATCGTGGATCCATGCGAGATGAGAAAACAGTCCATCGACGGACAAGGCCAGCAGGTCGCAGCCCAAGGCGTCGAAGCGCGGCTTGGCCTGGGCGAAGGCGATGAATTCGCTGGTGCAGACGGGAGTGAAATCCGCGGGATGCGAAAACAGCATCAGCCATCGTCCGCGGTAGTCGCCCAGCGCGACCTCGCCCATGGTCGTGCGCGCCTTGAACCCGGGGGCGGGCTCATTGATGCGCAGCGGAGGATGGGAAACGGAGGGGGACAGGTCCATGGCGATCACGCGGCTGAAAGAGCGCCAATGCTACCGCGCCGGCGGCTGGCACCCCCAAACAACTGGACTCGGAACATTTACTATATTACATTAACTATGTAATTGGTATGTCCAAGAGATCCCGGAGACCGCCATGACGCTCCATCACTCCGACCCCGCGGTGCGCGATGCCATCGCGATCGTCAACGCCGCGCGCCAGGGAGAACAGCCCCGGCCCCACATCGATTCGTTCTTCGACGAAGCCACGTTCACCGCCAGCCACATCGTGCGCGACCCCGACTCGTCCTGGTGTGCCGTTATCGATAGCGTGCTCGACTTCGATGCCGCCAGCGGCCGCACCGCCGATACTTCCGCCACGCGGATCGCCGACCATGTGCGGGCAAACGGACTGCACGCCCAATGGCAGCTGGAAACCCATGCACACGCGGATCACCTGTCCGCCGCGCCGCTGCTGCAGCAGCGCCTCGGCGGCCGGTTGGCCATCGGCCGGCACATCACCGCCGTGCAGGAAGTCTTCGGCAAGATCTTCAACGCCGGGTCGGATTTCGCCCGCGACGGTGGGCAGTTCGATCATCTGTTCGAGGATGGCGAACGCTTTTCCGTCGGGGCACTGCAAGGCATTGCCCTGCACGTGCCGGGACACACGCCGGCATGCATGGCGTACGTGATCGGCGACGCCGTATTCACCGGCGATACCCTGTTCATGCCGGACTACGGCACGGCGCGCTGCGACTTTCCCGGCGGCGATGCCCGCACGCTGTACCGGTCGATCCGGCGCCTGCTGGCATTGCCCGACGAGACCCGCGTATTCCTGTGCCACGACTACAAGGCGCCGGGCCGCGACACCTACGCCTGGGAAACCACCGTAGGCGCGGAACGCACCGGCAACATCCATGCGCGCGAAGGCATCGGTGAAGACGCGTTCGTCGCCATGCGGCGCGAACGCGATGCCGGGCTCGCGATGCCCAGGCTGATACTGCCTTCCGTGCAGGTCAATATGCGTGCCGGCCATCTGCCCGAACCCGAAGCCAATGGCGTGCGCTATCTCAAGCTTCCCCTGAACGTCCTTTGACAATGGCACCCGCACCTCTTTTCTGGCTCTGGCCCGTGGCAGGCGGCACGCTGATCGGCCTGTCCGCCGCGCTATACCTGGTATTCGCCGGCCGCATCGCGGGAATCTCCGGGATGGCGGCCTCCGCCGCCGGCATCGCGGCGGGACGATGGCAGGCCATGCCCGCCGTATTCCTGGCCGGCTTGATGCTGGGGGCGGTGGCCGCCAGCCAGTTCGTCAGGTCTCCGGTCCTTTCCATGACGGCATCCTGGCCGCTGATCGCCGTCGCGGGCCTGCTGGTCGGCTTGGGCACGCGGATGGGCTCGGGCTGCACCAGCGGCCACGGCGTATGCGGCCTGGCCCGCCTTTCGCCGCGCTCCATCGCCGCCACGATCACCTTCATGGTGGCGGCGGCCATCACCGTCTATATCGTCCGGCATGTCGCGGGAGGCAACCCATGAAGTGGCTCGTCGCCCTGTTTTGCGGGGTTCTGTTCGGCGCCGGGTTGGCCATCTCGGACATGATGAATCCCGCGCGGGTCCTGGCGTTCCTGGATGTCGCGGGCGCATGGGATCCCTCCCTGGCGCTGGTCATGGCGTCCGCGCTGGTGCCCTCGACCCTGGGCTACCTGTATGCGCGCAAGCGAGGCCGCACGGTTCTGGGCGACCCGCTGCAGATCCCGCCCAGGGGCCCGGTCGACATGCGCCTGCTGGCCGGCGCGGCCATCTTCGGGATCGGTTGGGGCCTGGCCGGCTTGTGTCCGGGGCCCGCGATCGCCGCATTGACGGTATTGGATCCGCGCTTCTTTCTCTTCGTGATCGCCATGCTGATAGGCATGGCCCTGCAGGGCGCCTGGCAGGCGCGCCCGGGCTCACGCGGCGGCCGGTCCTGAAAGCATTACACGGAGCAATCATGCGTATGGAAACCAAGGAAAGCGCGCCGGCATCCGGCCCAACGTCGGCCACGCCGGGCCTGATCGCGAAGGACGGCGTGCCGCCACGCGGCATCAGGCACTTCGACGTCGTGATCGTCGGCGGCGGCTCCAGCGGCATCGCCTGCGCCGCCAGCCTGCTGCGGCGCCGCCCGCAATTGGGCATTTGCCTGATCGAACCCGCCACGGAGCATTATTACCAGCCCGGCTGGACCCTGGTCGGCGCGGGCGTATTCTCGCCGTCGCATACCGTGCGGCCGATGCGCTCGGTGATCCCGGAGGGCGTCGCATGGGAACGCCAGGCCGCCGCCGGATTCGATCCGGATAACGACGAGGTGCTCCTGCAGGACGGCAGCAGGATGCGGTACCGCGTCCTGGTTGCCGCGCCCGGCCTTAAGCTCGATTGGCAGGCCATCCCGGGCCTTGCCGAAGCGCTGGGCCAACATGGCGTGACCTCGAACTACCGCTATGACCTTGCCCCCTATACCTGGAAACTCGTACAGGGACTGCGTGGCGGCAACGCGCTCTTTACCCAGCCGCCCATGCCGATCAAATGCGCGGGAGCGCCGCAGAAAGCCATGTACCTGTCGGCCGACCACTGGCGCAGGCAAGGCACATTGCCGCAAACGCGCATCGAGTTTCACAACGCCGGCGGCGTCCTGTTCGGCGTGCCGGCGTATGTGCCGGCGTTGATGGAATACGTGACGCGGTATGGCATCGGGCTGAACTTCGGCTCCACGCTGGTGGCCGTCGACGGTCCGGGCCGGACCGCGACGTTCGCGCACACCGACGGCGACGGCAAGCGTACGGAAACGGTACGGCCGTTCGATATGCTGCACGTGTGCCCGCCGCAAACGGCACCCGATTTCATCCGCGCCAGCCCGCTGGCCGCGGCCAGCGGCTGGATCGACGTGGACCCGGCAACCCTGCGCCATGCGCGATGGAACAACATCTTCGCGCTAGGAGACGCCGCCGGGACGACCAACGCCAAGACCGCCGCAGCGGCCCGCAAGCAGGCCCCCGTCGTGGCCGAGAATGTCATCGCCACCCTGGAAAAAAAGCCGCTTTCCGCCGCCTACGATGGCTACGGATCCTGCCCATTGACCGTCGAGCGAGGCAAGATCGTGCTGGCCGAATTCGGCTACGGTGGCAAGCTATTGCCCAGCTTCCCGACATGGTTGATCGATGGCCGGCGCCCTTCGCGCCTGGCCTGGTACCTGAAGTCGGAGGCCCTGCCGGCGATCTATTGGAAGGGAATGCTCAACGGCCGCGAATGGCTTGCCGCGCCGCGGCGCCTGGAGCCGGCGCGGGGGTGAGCGGGCGCCGCCGAGCCGGACATTGCCCGGGCCTCAGCCGCGCCACATCAGCACGGCGGCAACGACGGTACAGACCGCGGCGAACACCCGCTGCAGCGCCGTCTGCGGCACGCGGGGCGCCAGCACACGGCCGACCGCCATGCCGGCTACTGCCGCCGCGACGAAAGCCCACTGCGCGCCCGAGATCGACAGCCCATGCGCGGCCGCCGAGACGACGGTCGCCGCCGATACCAGCGCAATCACCATCAGCGATGTGGAAACGATGCTGTGCATGCGCGCGTCGCTGAAATGGGCCAGCGCCGGCACGATGATGAATCCGCCCCCCACGCCCAGCATTCCCGTGCATAGCCCGGAGGCCGCGCCGATCGAACCCAGCGTCGTCGCCGCCCGCCGGGTCCAGATGAACCTTCCCGTTTCCGGCGACAGCCGGCACGCCTTGCCGGTGGGCGCCGAGGTATGGCCGGCGTCGGCGGTACGCGGCAGCGACTGCCGGAACATGCGCGCCGCGACCAGCAGCATGACCGCCGCGAATCCCCAGTTCAGCCATGCCGGGGGTACCTGGTGCGCCAGCCTGAGCCCGACCGGGGCGGCAAGCCCGCCCGCGACCGCCATGAACAGCGCGGCTTTGTAGCGGACCAGCCCGCGGCGCAGGCCTTCCGCCGCCCCCACCGCCGCGGCCGCGCCGACGGCGATCAGGGCGACCGGGGCCGCCTGGGCCAAGGTCATGCCGAGTCCGAACATCAAGGCGGGGACGGCCAGTATGCCGCCGCCCGCGCCGGTCAGCCCCAGCGAGATGCCGATACATAAGCCGAGCAACGTGGCGATCATGATGCGATTTAATGACTTTAGGAAATAAGCTTATTATTAAATATAATTAGCCATTTATCAAGATCGCGTAAGTGTCTCTTTGCTTCACCGGCGGCATTCGATATTCGCGACGATGCCCGCGGAGGCCCACGAAAGGCCCTCTTCCCACGGGCTGGCCGCGGCAGGCACGGCAGGGCGTAAACCGCCGGCGCCGACCCTTCGATGCGGAAGCCTGGATGCCCCCGGCTCGACTACGTTGTTAGGCGCAGCCACTAACGGCTACGACCGGGTAAACGAGGCTGCGTCGCCCTAAGCCGGCCGCGTAGCCTTCGCGATGTCAGCGTATGGCAATCCGGCGGCGCCTCCTTTTCGGCTCATTAGCGGCCCGGCCCGCGCTGCCTGACAAAAGCCTCACGGTTGCTGCTCTCATAAATCGATGTCGCCCCCCGAACGCGGATACGGGACGGTTACGCGGCTCTCGATCCGGTTCCTGCGTGAAACCCACCTAGGAGCGCTGACATGAAGCAACGAATTCTGGAGAGCCTGTGCGTTTCCGCGACCCTGCTGTGGGCCGCCCCGGCGCTATGCCAGACCGGCAGCCAATCGCAGTCCGGCGGCCGCTCGCCCAACATCCTCGTCATCATGGGAGACGATATCGGCTGGTTCAACGTGGGCGCCTACCACCAGGGCATCATGGCCGGCAGGACGCCGAACCTGGACAGGATGGCAACGGAGGGAATGCGCTTCACCGACTATTACGCGGAAGCCAGCTGCACCGCCGGCCGCGCCAACTTCATCACCGGCGAGTTGCCCATACGCACGGGCCTGACGACCGTGGGGCAGGCCGGATCGCCGCTCGGGATTCCGGCGGAAGCGGCCACCATTGCCACGGTCCTGAAATCCATGGGCTACGCGACGGGACAGTTCGGCAAGAACCATCTGGGCGATCTCAATAAGTTCCTGCCGACCGTGCATGGGTTCGATGAGTTCTTCGGCTATCTCTATCACCTGGATGCGATGGAAGACCCAGCCCATCCGAATTATCCGCAGTCACTCAAGGACACGGTCGGACCGCGCAATATGGTGCATAGCTGGGCCACGGACACCGACGATACGACCGTTCAGCCGCGCTGGGGCAAAATCGGCAAGCAGAGGATCGAAGACGCGGGCCCCCTCTACCCGAAGCGCATGGAAACCGTCGACGACGAGATCCGCGACTCCGCCTTGAAGTTCATCGACAAGGCGCACACCGACGGCAAGCCGTTCTTCGTCTGGCTCAATCCCACGCGCATGCACGTGGTCACGCATTTGTCGGAGCAATACCAAAAGATGCGGACGCCCGAGAACGGCTGGTCCGTCTATGAAGCCGGAATGGCACAGCTCGATGACGATGTCGGCCAGGTGCTGAAGAAATTGAAGGACCTGGGCATCGACGACAACACCATTGTCGTGTTCACCACGGACAACGGCGCGGAGAATTTCACCTGGCCGGATGGCGGCCAGACGCCGTTCGCGGGCGGCAAGGGCACGGCGCTGGAAGGCGGCTTCCGCGTGCCGGCGATCCTGCGCTGGCCAGGCAAAGTCCCGGCGGGCAAGGTCGAGAACGGCATCATGTCCGGCATGGACTGGTTTCCGACCTTCGTCGCGGCCGCCGGAAACCCGAACATCGCCGAAGAGCTCAGACAAGGCAAACAACTGGGCGACAGGACGTACAAGGTTCACCTGGATGGATACGACCAGACCGCGCTGATCACCGGCAAGGGACCGTCGGCGCGCCACGAAATCATCTACTTCACGGAAACCACGCTATCGGCGGTGCGAATCGACGACTACAAGTACCGTTTCACGGACCAGCCCAGCGGATGGCTGGGCGGCACGATAAAGGTCGACTGGCCCATCCTGTCCAACGTGCGGCTGGATCCTTTCGAGCGAACCGGCATTCCAAGCGCGAACGGCGGATCGCTCAATTACTACAGCTGGTTCATCTACGAGTTCTGGCGCTTTCAATTCGTGCAACAGGAGATCGCCAAGCTCGCAGAAACGGCCCTCGAATTCCCGCCCATGCAACGGGGTGCGAGCTTCAATCTGGACGCCGTCAAGGAACAGATCCAAAGAGCCATGGAATCCCATGCGGGCAATTGAGCCCGCCGCCCTCCTGGAGCCCAGCCATGAAGCTTGCAGCCAAATCACGGTACCTGTTGCTGGCGGCGGCCAGCCTGATCGGCGTCGGCCTGGCGATCGGCGCCTCCCGTATCCTCGCGTCCGGCGAACACCGCGAGCCGCGGGTGGGCGATGGGGTCTCCGGTCCCGCCGGTATGGTGTGGATCGAAGGCGGGACTTTCCAGATGGGCAGCGACGCGCGCCCGGCCCAGCCGAACGAGCGGCCGGCCCATCCGGTGAAGGTGCACGGGTATTGGATCGACCAGCATCATGTCACCAACGCGGAATTTCGCCGGTTCGTCGAAGCGACCGGGTATGTGACCACGGCGGAGCGCAAGCCGGATTGGGAAACATTGCGGGTCCAGCTGCCGCCCGGCACCCCGCGGCCGCCGGATGCGGCCCTGGTAGCGGGAGGCATGGTGTTCGTCGGCACGTCGGGCCCCGTCGCGCTGGACAACATCGCGCTGTGGTGGCGCTACGTGCCGGGCGCGGACTGGCGGCACCCCCTGGGCCCGGGCAGCAACATCGACGGAAAGGACGATCATCCGGTGGTCCAGGTCTCGTACGAAGATGCGCTGGCCTACGCGAACTGGGCGCACAAGCGCTTGCCGACCGAAGCGGAATGGGAATACGCCGCGCGCGGCGGATTGGAGCAGGCCACTTACGCCTGGGGCGACGACTTCGCGCCGGACGGCAAGCAGATGGCCAATGTATGGCAGGGGCAGCAGAAGCAACCTTTTCCCGTCGCTTCCGCCAATACCCGGACCTCCCCCGGCACCAGCCCGGTGGGGACATTCCCGCCCAACGGCTATGGACTGTCCGATATGACGGGCAACGCATGGCAGTGGGTGGCCGATTGGTATCGCGCCGACCAGTTCGCGCGAGAGGCGGCGCGGGGCAAGCCCATCGTCGATCCCCGCGGCCCGACCGATAGCTACGACCCCTACGAGCCTGGCGTGCCGGCCAACGCGCCGAAGCGCGTGACCCGCGGCGGATCCTTCCTTTGCAACGAGTCGTATTGCCTTAGCTATCGGCCCAGCGCCCGGCGCGGTACCGACCCCTACAACAGCATGTCGCACCTTGGCTTCCGATTGGCGATGGACGACGCCCAATGGAATCAGCAAGCCAGTCGCCCGGCCGCCGCCGCGCGCACCCTGGCCGGACGATAGGCGCCACGATTCAAAACACGCCGGATTGGAATCTGCCGGCGCGGCGATCGCATTCGCGCATCGAACCGAAACGGACAAAATTCGTTGAAGAGGATTCGCGCTCTCCAGCGGACGGGAAGCCACGTTACGGTATGCTTTTGGCACCGTAACGGCATAGAACGTGTACGCCCCTCGTGACCCTCGCGTCGGCGTTCCGACTTCCACCTCCCAAGAGGCCACTCGATGACTGACTCCAGCGGTACGACGGGCAGAGCGATCGTGCTTGAACAGTTCGGCTCGCCCGATGCGATGAAGGTCGAAACCACGGCGATTCCCGAACCGCTTCCCTTTGAAGTGCAATTGCGCCAGACGGCAATCGGGTTCAACTACATCGATGTCTATCAGCGCTCGGGAAAATATCCGCTGCCGCTTCCCACGGGCATCGGCCATGAAGCCGCCGGTATTGTCGAGCGTGTCGGCCGCGATGTCGCCGGATTCCAGGCCGGCGATCGCGTGGTGTATATGAATGCCGGCATAGGGGCGTATGCCGATCGCCGCAATGTGGACGCCAACCGGCTGGTCAGGATTCCGGACGGCATCACCGATGAAGTCGCCGCCGCGATATTTTTCAAGGCGATGACGGCGCAATATCTCCTGAGAAAAACCTATCGCGTCGGCGAAGGCGACATCGTGCTCGTTCACGCTGCCGCGGGCGGTGTGGGGCAGATCCTGAGCAGTTGGGCGAAATCGCTCGGCGCTTATGTGATCGGCACGGCCGGCGGCCCGCAGAAATGCCAGACCGCGGTTCAAGCGGGTTGCGACGTCGCCATAGACTACAGCCGGCCCGACTGGGTGCAAGAAATCATCGATGCCTCGCAAGGCCGCAAGGCGAATGTCGTCTACGACTCGGTCGGCAAGCACACTTTCATGGGGTCCCTGGACTGCGCCGCCCAGTTCGGTACCGTCGTCCTCTTTGGCGCGGCCTCCGGGCCGGCCCCTTCGATCGACCCCGAGATCCTCAACAAAAAGGGCTGCCTGTTCCTGACGCGCCCCTCCGTCTTTCCCCACAACGCGGACGTGCGGACTTTCCGCGAAAACGCGCGCGACGCGTTCGAGGCGCTGGCCAGCGGGGCCATCAAGCCGAACATAGGCGCGCGGTTCCCGCTGGACGAGGCAGCCCGGGCACACGAATACGCGGAACAACGCCAAGGCGTCGGCGCGATCATCCTGGTGCCTTGATCCGCCGCCGGCCCCTGCAAGCCGATAGGAATCTTACCCCACTGACGGCCACGGAGCTCGACTCTCAAGAGCATCTTATCGTCGTAGTGGAGCAAAGCGTGGGCAAGGTTACGTTAGGGGATGGTGACAGCTAATACAAACTGAACCGCCCCGGGTTTTGCGGAGGCTCCGACTCTTGAGAGAATGGAGCCATGAGCAAGAACAACGCGAACAAATTTTCCCCTGAAATGCGCGAGCGTGCCGTGCGGCTGGTGCAGGAGCACCGCGGCGAGTATCCGTCGCTGTGGGTGGCAGTCGAATCCATCGCGCCGAAGATTGGCTGCTCGGCGCAGACGTTGCTGACCTGGGTCAAACGCCACGAAGTCGACAGCGGACAGCGCGAAGGCGTCACGACCAGCGAGCGGGAGCGGATCAAGGAGCTGGAGCGGGAGAACCGTGAACTGCGCCGTGCCAATGACATCCTGCGCACGGCCAGCGCTTTTTTCGCGCAGGCGGAGCTCGACCGCAAGCTGAAGTCGTGAAGGCCTACATCGACCGGCACCGGGGGGTCTACGGGGTCGAGCCGATCTGCAAGGTGTTGCAGGTTGCCCCGTCGGCCTATCGGCGTCATGCCGCGCGGCTGCGTGATCCGTCACGGCGCAGCGACCGCGCCCGGCGCGACGAGCAACTCAAGCCCCATGTCCAGCGGGTTTGGCAGGAGAACCACCGGGTCTACGGCGCCGACAAGGTCTGGCGGCAACTGA
>NZ_JBMQQZ010000008.1:0-64698 GCF_057362025.1 Bordetella sp.
CCAGGAAAGCCATGCGCGCGCCCAGCGCCAGCGCTTTCAACACGTCGGAGCCCCGCCGGAAGCCGCCATCGATCATGACAGGGTAAGCGGGTCCAAGCGTGTCCACCACCCGCGCCAGCACGCGCAGCGGCGAGGCCGCGCCGTCGAGCTGGCGGCCGCCGTGATTCGAAAGAATCACGCCATCCGCGCCGATCTGTCGCGCGATGCCCGCGTCCTCCACGCTGACAATGCCTTTGTCCACCAGCGGCCCTTGCCAGCGGCGCCGGATCGCGGCCAAGTGATCCCAGCTCAGGTTATCGCGAGCGGAAAAGTCCCTCAGGACATTGGACGAAAGGATGGGGGCGCCGCGCGTGGCGAAGGAATTTTCGAAATGCGGCATACCGTGCCGCGCCAGCGTGGGCAGGACGGTCTTCAACAACCAGCGTGGGCGTACCAGGCCGTCCCAGGCCAGGCGCAGGCTGGGCCGCAATGGGGTGGAGAAACCGGTGCGCACATTGTTCTCCCGGTTGGCCGAGATGGGAATATCCACCGTCACCACCAGGGTAGCGAAACCGGCACGGGCCACGCGATCGACGAGCGCGTCGATGCGCGCCTGGTCGCCCGGCAGATAGGCCTGGAACCAGGTGCCCGGACAAGCCTGGACGACCTCTTCCATCGGTATCAGCGACGTTGCGCTCATGATCGCCGCGATGCCGGCCGCGCGTGCCGCGCGCGCCAGCACCAGATCGCCGCGGTACGTGGACAGCGCCGCGATGCCCATGGGCGCGATCCCGAAAGGCGTCGCGTAACGCTCGCCGAACAGTTCCACCGCCTGGGAACGCTGCGACACATCGCGCAGCACCCGGGTCACGAAGGCGTATTCGTCGAATACCGCGCGGTTGTCGTCGCGCGAGGCATTCTCTTCCGCCGCCCCGGCGATGTAGCCGAAGATGGGACGCGGCAGGCGCCGACGCGCGGCGTGCTCGAAATCCCCCAGCGACAGCATGCGAGCCAGGATGGCGGGCGGCCGGGGACAAGGCGAGGAAAGCGCCGCGCGCGGGCTGGCGGGCGCGGATTCGAGAGCGGAAGGCATGGCGTTCGTAAGCAATGAAGACCGGGAGCCACTTTATGCCAGGCTCGTTATCGCTAAAAGCGATATATTTCGAACTTCTCATTTCGCTTTTTTCGAAGTTATCCCATGGCCCTGCCTTCCGTCAAACAGCTGGAAGCATTCTGGTGGGCGGCGCATTGCGCCAGCTTTGCCACCGCCGCCGAACGCATCCACCTGTCGCTCTCGGCGCTGTCCAAACGCCTGAGCGAGCTGGAATCCGCCGTCGGGCAACCGCTGTTCGATCGCAGCGGCCAGAAAGCCATCCTGACAGAGACGGGACGCCGCCTGCTGCCCGTCGCCTTGCAGGTGCTGGACGCGGCGGCCGCCTTTGAGCGGCACACGGCCGACACGCCGGCGCTGCGGGGCCGTTGCCGCTTCGGCGTCGGCGACCTGTCCGCGCTGACGTGGCTGCCGGCCCTGGTGGCGCGCGTCAGACAGGAGCATCCCGACCTCGAACTGGAACCCTACGTCAACGTCGGCGGAGTACTGGAACAGCGCCTGGCCGATGGCGAACTGGACTTCGCCGTCATCGCCGGCCTGTCGCCGCGCAGCGAACTGGTGTCGCAGTCCGTCGGCGGCGCCCGCTTCGAATGGGCCGCCGGCGGTGCACGGGCGGCCCGGCCGGGCAGGACGACGGTCGCGGAATGGTTGCGCCGCTATCCGCTCGTCACGCTACCCGCGGACGCGGGCACCACGCGCCTGCTGGATGACTGGCTGCTCGAGCACCAGGCGGCGGTGCAAGAGCGCATCGTCTGCAATAGCTGGGTCGCGGTGGCCGGGATGATCGGTGCCGGCGTGGGTGTCGGTTTCCTGCCGGCCGGCTGGCCGGCGCGCTTGAATCTGCACCGCATCGGCGGGCGGTCTCCGCTGCGACCGTTGCAATATGCCTTCCAGTGGCGGCGCGGCGATACCCGTGCTTTGCTGCCCAGCATGCGCGCGATGGTGACTTCGACCATCGATTTCACACATGCGCCGTGTATCGGCGCCAGCCGTGCACTCCGGTGATCCGAAAGTCGGCGCCCAACCTGCCGGTCACTGCCGACAGTCCCGACAAACCGCCACGGAGCGAGGAACGCCAAGGCCCGGCGTGCTACGAACCACCCCATGAAATCACACGAACACTTCAATATGGGATATTCATGCGCGTGATGGTCGAGACATCGCCCTACTGCACGCGAATGGCGTCGCCGTAGCGTTCCAGCCACTCGCGCATCATGATGCCATTCATGCCATACACCTTGCGGTAGTAGGCGGCTTCCCATTCCGGGCAAGCGTGCGGCTGCCGCGCCAACTGGATCTCCAGCGCGGCGCAGGCGGCCTCGGGGCAGCTGTGCCCGCTGATGCGACTTAACGGTGTGACCATTGCCGCCTGGACTTCGTCGACGAAATCCAGGCAGCCGCCCACGAAACGCCGGCTTTCCTCATCGCTGGACGACTCTTTGTCGACCATGATGCGCACCAGCTTGGACACCATGGATTCCGGAACGCCGCGATACCGCGCATAGGGCAGGATCCACACGGGGTGGTAATGCGTATTGCCCAGCAAATGGGTATAGGCCTGGAAGTGCGCGATGGCCATTTCGTGCGCCAGCGCCGCGCATTGCCCCCAGGCGCCCTGCCCCCAGGCATGGAGCAGATTGCCCAGCAAGGACGGGCTGCAGGCCTTGCGGCGATAGAGAAGGTGCAGGAACCGGTGGCGGCCGATTTCCTGCCGTACGCGCGCGAGGCGGTCCGCACCCTGGATATCGTGCGAGGTATAGAGCCGATGCAGAAAGAGCAGATCCCGCAAGGGCAGCGGTTCGACCGGCGCCAGCGGATTGCGATGCCCCGCCTCATGCAGCAGGTGAATGGCGATGGTAAGGCCGTTCAGTTCGTCCCACGTGCGGTAATGGACGCCTAGCTTGATGGAGGTACCGGGAACCAGGGTATAGATCCGGCAGATCTCCGCCTCGCGGTCACGAGCGGTAAGACGCGCCCCGCCACGGCCCACGATGCGCGCGTAGCGTCCGGCATCGACCTGGGTCATGGTCAGGAGGGACTCGCGGATGGCATAGATGTCGACGTCGGCGTCCTCACTGCCCAAGCCTTCGACGAATCCGCCGCCGGCGAAAGCGGCATCCTTATCCGTGAGGTACGTATTTCCAAGCACGAAACTGCGCTCCAGGGCGAGCGAACTCGCGAGCTGCAGTTGTTCTTCAGTGAACTTGCCCATAGCGTCTCCGAC
The DNA here is from genome assembly GCF_057362025.1 of Bordetella sp. Classification (NCBI taxonomy): domain Bacteria; kingdom Pseudomonadati; phylum Pseudomonadota; class Betaproteobacteria; order Burkholderiales; family Alcaligenaceae; genus Bordetella; species Bordetella sp. The sequence continues at coordinate 3,315 of NZ_JBMQQZ010000008.1, forward strand.
AGGTAAGGCGCGCAGGAGGCGCGCCGATCGGCACCGTGGCGTGCGGAGCAGGCGTACATGTCACACGGCGTGACCGCATCCGCTACGGAAAACCTTGGGCAAGTTTGCAGAATCGTTACGCCACTGTTCCCTTTTCGAGAAAGAATCGGACGAAACTGGAAGCCCCTGCGGTGTCCGGGGCCTGCGCAGAACCGTCAGGATCCAGCCGGTGGCGCAACCTCCGGCCGGGCGCTGACGGCCCGCGCCGGACGCGGCGAGGTCAAGGCGTACAGCACCACCATCGTCACCGCGTAGATGGGCACGCTGCGCATGTTCCGGAACATCATTTCAGTCAGACTGAAAACGGTGTAGCCCAGACAGAACAGCAAACCGAGCTGCGCGCCCACATGGATGACCGGATCGGGGGAAAACAGGCGGCGATAAAAGGCGAGCGCCGGCAGCAGATAGAGGCAAAGCATGGCAATCAGGCCCACGGCACCATAACCGGCCATGGCCGCGATCAGGTCGTTGTGGGGCTCGCCGTAATCGCTGGCGACCAGTGGCGTAACGATTCCACGATCGCGCAGTTGTGCCAGGTTCTGGCGGAAATGGCGTGCACCCGTGCCGATCACGGGATGATCCAGGAACATCAGCCACGACGCGTGCCACAGCTGCATGCGTATGCCGACCGAGGTATCCCTGTCCGAGTCCTGCACATAGGCTTCGACATCCGAGGCGACTTGCTGCATGCGGCTGGTCTGCGAGTCCCACAGCGCCACCGAGCCGGCCGCCAGCACGACGATGAGGCCGGCAACGAACAAGGCCTTGGTCCTGCGCGACCAGTGTGCGCGGGACAACAGCACGACAAGGCCGAACACCGGCAGGAGCATCCAGCTGCTGCGGGTTTGCGAAAGCAGCGTGGCGTACAACGCGAGCACCGCCGCGAGGATTTTCAGCCAGCGCTCGAGGCGCGGCCACCGGCTTAAGGTCCACGGCAAGGTCAGCAGCGAAGCGAAGCCGAAGAATAGCGTCAGGTCGGCGAAGGCGACGGCGTTGTACCGGCCGCCGAAGTCGCTGACGGCGCCCCGCCCCAGGGCCGCGGTATGCATGATGACGATCAGCATGATGGAGCCGGCGAAGGCGCTGAACAGCAAGCTCCATTGGACCTGCTGCAGCCACCGCGGCGGCGCCCGCAACAGCAGCCAGCAGATCGGACAGGCCAGCGCGAAGCGGAAGAACTTCTCGAATTCGGAGGCGCTCCAGGCGCCCGGCACCAGGGCCGCGGTCAACAGCACCGAGGCCAACGGTGCGCACAGGGCCACAATGACAGGCGCCAATGAACGCCAATCCGCGGGCTCGAAGCCGCGCACGCTGTTATGGACGACGGCGACGATGGCGATCAGGCCCGTCACGTAGAGCAGCGCCGGACCGGCGGCGGCGCTGGTCAGGGCACACGCGGGAACTAACAGGGCGAGTATCGCCGCCAGGCGGAAATATAGCGAAGGCATAAGCTCAAATCATAGAATGGGGCAGTACCGACTCATACATCCCATGCATGGTTTGGGCTGCTTCGATAGTGCGACGCAAGCTTGCCACTTGCGATGGAAGGGATCAAGCGTCCGGGGGGACGGCAGCGTCACGCCGCGTTCCACGGAGGCGCGACGGGGTTCCGGCGGTCGTCCTGCTGCAGGCGGCGGAACGCCCACATGACGCTGCGAGGCGACAGCCAGTGCCGCCAAAGACGGTCGCGCCAGCGTCCCCCGGGTATATAGGCGGGATAGACGATCCGCGAGGTCGCCCAGGCCGGTCGCCAGGCCTTGGTGCGTGTGGGACGGCCGGTGACCGACAGCGTGGGCACGCCCAGGTTGGAAGCCAGGTGCCCCAGGCCGGATTCGTTGCCGATGAACCAGCCGGAAGCGTGGATCAGCGACGCGACTTCGGACAAGGACGCCAGTTCCGGTACCTTCAGGCCTGCTTCCCGCAGGAACAGCCAGTCGGACCGCTCATGGGGCGCCACCACGAAATTGGGTTCGTAGCCGTCTTTCAGCAAACGCACCCCCAGCGCTTCGAAGTGATGGGGGGCCCAGCAGCGCAGCGCTTCGGTGGAGGTGGGATGCAGGACGATGCGCCCGGGGCTGGATCGATGAGCGTCCCGATTCAGAGGCTGCAAGGCGTTATGCGTCGTAGCCCCGTGCATGCCGAGCTCATCGCGACAGAAATCGCGGATCTGGAACAGTTTGACGAACCCGCGGCCGGTCACCACGACATGGGCGTCGTAGTAGAAATAGCGCTCGTTATAGTCATGCAGCGTGTAGGGCCAGCCGATATGCATCTGCCCGACGCAATCGTACGCCGCCAGGGTTTCCCGCGCCTGCGCCTGCGGCAACGACGGGCGTACATCCATGGTCGGAAACCATTCCCGCAACGCGTAAACGTAGTCTCCGAAAACCGTCACCTGCCTGCCGTGCAGCACCAGGTTCTGCGCCAGCGTCATCATGAGCAGCGTGTCGCCGAGCCGTGGCGCCATGAGCAGCGCGACGCGACCGGCTCCGCGCAAGCCGCTTAGCGCTCGAGCCTTGTCGTACGGGGGCATATCGCCGGAGGGTTTGGGCATAGTCCTACTATTCCAAAGGGAGCCGTAGTTCCGTCATGAATGATTTTAGGAGTTTGCCTGGATTAGTGTTACTGGTTGTGACTTTTCAAATCGCTTTATGTCGCCTTCTCGCGACACAACGACATTACACGCAGTCTCCGTCCCGCGCGAAGCGGAAGCGGATTAGTGAAAACCCGGACACGACCGCGCCGGCCAGCTGGCACCAATATATCGGGATGAGGGCAGTTTACCGCGAACCCGTACGGCTTCCCGTAACGCCAAGGCGTGCATAAGTAACTTCATACGATCCACGATCGCCGTATGACCGAAACGTCCCTCTTTTGGCGTCATGCGGCGCTGTCCCCCAGCGGTCTTGGCGCGACGCCGATATCGCGCCAGTCCGAGGGGTGGCAGGTAAACAACAGGATCTGATGACGGGTGCCCGCATCGAAAAGCGCCCGCTTCATCTGGGCGAGGCGGTCGTCGTCACTATGAACCAGGGCATCGTCCAGAATGATCAGCGTGGGCCGGCCGGCTTCACGCAACAGGTCGGCATAGGCCAGCCGGGCGATGACGCCCATCTGTTCTCGCGCTCCGAAGCTCAGTGCATCGAAGGCGCTGCTCTCCGGCCCCCGATGCCCGGTACGCGTCAACGCACCCGGCATCAGGTTTTCGTCGATCTCGATGCGCGCCTGCGGAAACAGCAGGTCGACATAATGTTGCAGGCCGTGCCGCAAGGGCGCCTGCAGGCGTTGTGTCAGCGCATCGCGCTTATCGCGCAGCAACACCAGCAGATGGTCGAGAGCGCGCGCCCGCTGCCCCAATTCCTGTGCCTGCCGCTGCGCCTGCGCCAAATCGCGCGCGGCCTCCGCGACACGTTCGTCCAGGCCTTGCGCGCCGGCCACCTGCAGTTCGGCCTCCAGGCGGAACAAGGCATCGCGCCGCTCGGTGTGGCGCTTTTCGTGCTGCTCGGCGCTACGGCGATAACGCTCGATATCCTGTCGAAGGATGTCCGGACGCGATTGCGCCACCTGGCGTTCCAATGCGTCGGCCCTGGTCAGGGCGGCATGGCGCTGCGCGCTGGCATGCGCGAGCTCGCGTTCCGCCTCGGCCTGCCGGGCGGCACGTCCTTCGGTTTCCAGCGCCGCGTGGGCGATGTCCCGCTCGCGCTGCGCGGCTTCGACCCGTGCCTTCGCCTGACCTTCGGCCACTTGCGCCGCATGCAATCCCGCCGTGGCTTGGCGCAGGGCATCCTCCGCCGCCGCGGCCGCCGCTTCCGCTTGCGCCACGGAAACTTCTTCTACCGTGCCATCCTCGCGGGCAGGCTCGCGGCCAAGATCGGCATCCATGTCGGCGATGCGCGCCTGGGCATCGGCCAATTCGGCCCGCAGCGCCTCGATGCCACGCGGCGCCAGCCCCTTCAGCGTCGCTTCGGCGTTGCGGGCTTCGGCCAGATGGCCGGCATGCGCCCGAAGACGCGCCTCGGCGTCTTCCAGGCTGGCGATACCCGCTCCCTGCAGCAGATCCTGCCGCCGCGCCGTCCATTTATCCTGTTCGCGCCGAAGGGCAGCCAGATCGGCGCCGCCCGGGATGATTTCCAATTGGCCCAGTCCCGGCAAGCCCAGGATGGTGGGCGCGATCAATTGGCGTTCGCCCTCCCCGCCTACCGCTTCGCCGCCCACGTCGATCCGCGCCGCGCCGGCCAGCCGGTAGCGCAGCCTGGTCGCCACGCCGGCGCGGCGGAGCTCCAGTTCGCGCAGCGCCAGATCGGCTTCGCGCAGGCGCCGCACGGTGTCCTCGTCGACACGAGAGACCGATGCCTGCCGGCGATGCTCGATCAGGCGCGCCTGTTCCGCTTCGGCCTGCATCACCGCCTGTTTGGCGGCGTCCGCCCTGGCTTGGGTGATGCCGCGCTCGCGCGCCAGTTGCCGGCGCGCATCCACTTGCCGCACGCCCTGAAGCCGTTGCCGGGCGACGGACAGCGCAGCCTCTGCCTGTTCGAGCTGGCGGCGCCATGGATCGACCTGGGCGACCGCGGCCGCATGCGTGGCCGTCGCGCGATCGAGGGCCTCCTGGCGCGCGCGCACGGCCCGTTCTTCCGCGGCGAAGGCCTCCAGCCGGCTACGCGCCAGCTCCGCGCTGCTTTCCCAGCGTCCCGCCTGGGTCTTTTCCATCCCCAGCGCGTCCTGCAAACCCTGGATTTCCCGCAGCGTATCGGCGGCGGCTTGCTCTTGCGCGCGAAACGCCGCCCAGGGCTGCTCCGCGGCATCCTGCTGATGGTCGCGGCGCAGCGTCGCCAACTGATCTACCTTGTGGCGGTATTCGGCGATTTCGGCCTGCAGCCCGGCCAGGACGGATTGCAGCTCGGCCGATTTTTCCAGTGCCGCGGCATAAATGCCCTTGGGCTTGCCCGCGGAAGGCGTCAGCAAGGCATCCCGCGCGGCCTGCACTTCGGCGATGACGTCGTCACCCTGCGTGCTGGCAACCTCGCCGATCGACGCATCGAGTGCCGTGCGCAGATGGCCCGTGGCGTGCGCCACGGACTCGCGGATGTCCTGCCCGCTGCCCTGCTGTATCCACAACAACCCGGGGATGCCCCAGTGCTCGGCCTTGCTGGCGCCTTTGCCGGCATGCTGGAAACCGAGCAGCGCGGCCAGCGCTTCCTCGGCCTCCGCGCCATCGAGTACGCGCGATCCCGTCCGCAGTTCGCACCGTTTGCGCGCGAGAAAGCGCTTCATCAACTGGTACTGCTGGCCATCGTGCTCGAAGGCGACGGTGACGGCGGGCGAAGCGGAGGGATCGTCCCAGGGACGGAATTCTTCCGCCGCGCTGGACCGGAACCGCTCGAAGAACGCGGCGCGGATCGCCGCGACGATTGTGCTTTTCCCGGCTTCGTTGGGGCCGGAGAAAAGATTGATGCCTTCCTGCAGGTCGCCGATTTCGATGGCGTCGCGGAATTGCTTGAATTGCTCGATGCGGATATGGGTGAGTTTCAAGGCGCACCTGTCGCCAGGAGAGAGCCCGGGCCCGGGTCGCCGCTCGCAGCCGCGCCGGGACCTGGGTCGCTGGCGGCGTCCGGCCGGCCGGCGCGCCGATCCAGTATGCCGGCCAGCAGCGCCAGCGCATCCCGCGCGACCTGGTTATCCGGGCCGTCCTGCTCGCCGCGCAGGGCCGCGATGACCTCGCCCAGATAGCCGTCCGCCTGCAAGCCCTCGATGTCCTGCTCGGTCGGACGCAAGGTCAGCGCCGATAAATCCGCGAGCAAGGCACGGGTGGCGCCCCGCGCCTGCCCGATCGCCTGCTGCAGACGCCGGTAACCGTCCAGGTCCACTTGTCCGGAACAACCCAGCTGTACGACGTCCTTGGCGCCGAACGCCTGCAGCCGCGAGACGGCGTCGCCCACATCGCTGGAGACCTGGAGGTTCAGCGTCTCCGTGCGCCAGCAATAGGCGCCGGTAGCCAGCGGCGTAACGACCGGTGCGGCACCGGGCCCGTCGATCTCGACCAGTAGCGCATGGCCCGAGGTATTGCCGCGGAATCGATCGGTCTCGGGCGTACCGCTGTACCAGGTTCTATCGTCGATCTGGCGGTACCCGTGCCAGTCCCCCAGCGCAAGGTAATCCAGGCGCCCCAGGCGCGCGCGGTCCGCCCCGATGGGATTCGGCGAATCGATGTCATCGGCCAGGATCCCCTGGACGCTGCCATGCGCCATGCCCAGGCGCAGCAGGCCGGGCGCGGTATCCGCGCCGGCGAACCATTCCGTCAGGTCGGTATAGGTGTTGCGCTGGGTCAAGGGCGCGGGCAGGATCGCGACGCCATGGGCGGGCAGTAAAAGGGGTTGCGCCGCCAGACAGACATGGACGTGCGAGGGAATGGCATCGAGCCGCGCGGCACGGGTCCAGACGGATTCGCTGAGCGCGGCGTCGTGGTTGCCGGGTATGAGCACCCATGGCCCGCCGAAACCGGCCATGGCATTGAACAGGCGATGAAGCGTGCGGTCGGTGACGGTCTGCGCATCGAAAACGTCACCCGCCACCAGCACCATGTCGACGCGGTGCGCGGCGGCCGCGGCGGCTAGCCGTTCGACCGCCTGGAAGCGAGCATCGGCCAGGATCGCGGCATCGTCCGCGTCGAACTGGCCGAACAGCTTGCCGATCTGCCAATCTGAAGTATGAAGTACTCGAACCAAGGCGCGCTCGCTGAAAACTCCGAAGAGTTTAGCAGCCGCCCCGGTTCACCACGGATGATGGCGCGACCCGCCCAAGGCCTACGAGCGCCCGCCGCCCGGCGTGCCCGTGCCTTGGCGGCGCCGGTATTCTTCGAGGCAATCCTCCAGGTCCAGGTGCTCCAGGAAGTGCGCCATGTCCGGCGTGCACTGCTGCAATCGCAGCAGATCTTCGCTAAGTTGCCTGGCGGTAAGGGGATATGGGCTTTGGGGGTCGAGCGGGTTGTCCATGATGTACCGATCCACATTGAAGGGAATGCCCTGCGCCTCGAATGACGCGCGCGTTTCTTCGATGTGCTTTTTGATGGCGTTCACGGGAGCCAGGTCCGAGAGCCCTTTCATCCGCTGGTGTATGTCGGCGAAATCCGGATAGTGCCGGTCGCGATAGGCCATGTACCGTTCCCGTGCCACGATCAGTTCGGGATACTTCGCGCCGAGATCGCCAAGCGGCCCCAGGATGCGCCAGGGATTGTCATTGTTCTGCAGCGTCGATACCAGGCGCCTGGCGAGGGAGTCGTCGGTCTTGCCCAAGGGGGCGTTGAAACCTCGCCCGGCCTCGTCGGCGGTAACCCGGCTCTCGCGTTTCTCGACCAGGTACAGCAGTTTTTCATAGGTGATGTCCGAGCCCGAAAAACGAGCCATGATTCCGAGCAAATCGTCCTTGCGTATCAGCCTGGCGACGTCCTGGACCAGGTCGGCCGAAGCAGGCTGCAATGGCACCGGCGTACTGGACGGAGCGGACGTACCGGACGAAGCGGACGAAGCGGACGAAGCGGATTTGCGCGGCCGGCCCACGCACGCGTCGTGGACGGCGTCGTAAGCGTGCCGGCACCGGTGGCCTGTGGCGGTCACGCCTTCGTAGACGGCATCGCGCATCATGCCGACCGCGTCCATGACCCTGGCCGCGACACGCCGGATGGGCGCCGCGACACCGTCCGTCGCGGGGGTATGCGACGGTATGTCCGAGCCGGCATCCTGGCGAACGGCGCGTTCGGGCAGGACGGGAGGAGGCGCCGCGACATCGACGGGAAACAGGCTCGCGGGCGCGGATACCGGACGATCGGATGCGGGTTGAAGTCCCGGAGCCAGGACGTCGAACGTACCCATCCGATACGCCAACACCCCTTTTCCGGGAAAACCGGCCCCCTGCCTGGCGGCATTGGCAACGCCGCATTCCCCTTCCGGCCGCAACGTCCGCGGTGGCCGACCCGCACTGCCGGCGGACTCGGCGGCCTGGTGGCGAACGGCGCCACGCACTTTCACGTCCACGATCCTGCGCGCGGATCCCCCTCTTTGGCTGGGTGCAAAGCGGCGGATGGATGCCTTTCGCCGGCCCGGCTGTGCCTGATAGGCGCCATCCGGTTTTTCCGGCGCCGATGGCGGCCCGGACGGCACTTGACTGGTATGGACGACGAGGCTTGCTGCAGACGGCATGAAGTGAATTCCGCTATGGAGGTAGAAAACGAAGTGTCAGGCGCCTACCGCGGCGATCGGCATGCGGTCGCCGGAATACGCACGGAAAGCACCGAATCCCGCCGTAGTAACGGTCGTCCCGGTGACGTTGCCTGTTGCCGCCGCCAGCGCCGGCAACAAACGCGCCTCCGGCGGCACTATCAGACTGGTTACGCGGCCAGCTGTCGGGTTGATACGCATCGCAAACGACAGAAGAACTTCAGTATCCGGATGATGGGTTTCCAGGCATGCCGACACATCCAGCCGATAGCCGCCCCGCGGCATTTCGCCAACACAGAATCGGATATGGCGCACGGCCTGCGGTTCCGGTATGCGCGCCCAGCGCCAGGCTTCTGGAAGTTCGCGTGCGTCGCACACGAAGTCGGCGGCGCCCTGCGCGACCGCCGACATCAGCCGCGTCAGCGCGACATCCGCCCCCTCGCCGAACCCGGCCAGCTTGAGAAGTTCGCTCTCCAGCGAAGATATCGGCTGCGGACTCAGTTCGTCGCCTGAAGCAAGCGCACGGGCGACGAGGGAAGGATACGGCTGCGATCCCGCAACCACCAGAGAGAGCTCGCCGCGCCGATATGCCGCGTCGCGGAAGTATTCGTCGACCCGCACCATACTTGGCGAACCCTGGGCCTTCGCCACGATGGCCTGCACGCCGGACGAATCCGGCAACGCCATCCTCATGCCGACCGCGGCCAGCAGCCGCGCCCGATGCATGGCCCCGCATAACGGCAACGCCGCGCGCAGCGATGGCTCGTACCTCAGGCCGAAGAACGGTGCGATATCGGCCAGGCAGGCGTCGTTCCAATAGGGATCGTTCGATCCCTGGCGTGCCGCGCCCAGCATGCCACCCGCGGCAAGGACACCGAAATGGCGCCCCAGGGAATCGAGCACGGATACCGCGATATCCAGCGATGCGAACCGCGGTTCGTCGTGAGCCGCGCCGCCATGAAGCGCAGCCGAGCGTATCTGGCGCAGCGCATCCTGCAGCCCGCCGATATGACGCCTGCCCTCTGTCCAATGCAGAGGCTGGCCGCCGTCCTTGCGATACAGCATCGTTCCAACTTCGCGATTGAGCCCGGGCGACACGGCATTGGCAGGATGGTCGGCCGGCCCGGCCCGGAACGCTGCCGTCATTTCGCGGCGTGCCATGTCTGCCAACGCGACCGAGGCGATGGCGCCGGCGAAAGCGCGTGGAGCCAGCGCCGGACCACGCAACAGGTCCGACAGTTGCGCCAGCCGGGCATCGACCGCAATGTCCGCGTGGGCCAGCCGGTGCCGGGCCTGCGCCGCAGCCGCGGGTGGGTCGAGCGCAAGGCCGGCGACCACCTGTGGATCGTCGATCTGGCGCAGATGCGCGAAGGTCTGGTCGTCCAGGCCGTCCAGCGTAAGGTCGCCCAGCACATTGCCAGGCTCGCCCGCCATGCGCAGGCTGGCGGCGGCACGCAGAATGGCGGCATCGACATGCGTGTCCTCACGCCAGGCCTGGGGATTGAAGGTACGAACCGCAAAGCGCTCGCAGCCCGCCAGCGCATCGCTCAATGCCAGCAGCGCATGCGCCGTGGCGATGCGCCTGTCCTGGCCCGCCGCCGCATCTACCTCGGAACGGGCGGCCTCGACGCTTTTACGCAAGGCGCCGAACCGCGCTTCGCAGGCATGGCGCAGCGGGCCGGACAGATGCGCGCGCTGCTCGGCGCTGCACTGTTCCTGATGCGCGCACATCGCCAGCAAGCGGTCCGTATCCACACGTTCCAGGAAGGCCGCCGCGGTCGGCTCTTTCATCAGCAAGACGGCGCAGGCGAATTGCTGTTCCGCCGCGGCGTTCAGTGCCGCCGGCTCGTCCGCTTCCTCCCAGTCGCTGTGCAGGTAGAGCCATCCCAGCGTATCGGCCATGCGCCGAATATCGCGCCACTCCCGATTCGCGACTTCCGCCGTCCGCACACCGGGCCGCACGGCGTTTTCGAACCGGGACACGGTTTCGACAATCTTGCGCTCCATGCACGACACGATGTGCAGACGCACCGCTTCGGACACCATATAGGTGTTCAGGCGCTCCCGACCGGCCTCGTGGGCCGGATCGCGCGGGGTATGGTCTATCGCGGTTTCCAGGATGTAGCGCGCCGCGCGCGCGTGGGACGGTACGCGGCCCGACAAGACGACGGCCAGGACCCGTGCCGACGCCGAGGGCAGGTTCTCGAGGCTTCCTTGCAGGTAATCGATGGGCGGCAGCCGTTCCTGGTATGCCGCTTCGCGCACCCCTTCTTCCAGCGAGAACCAGGCCCGGGCAATCAGCCGCGGGTCCGGCTGCGCCTGGCGCAGCTCGCCCGCCAGGGTCTCCAGGGATGCGCCTATACCTTGCCTGGCCAGTTCCCGTACGGCGGCGCGCTTCAGGACTGCCATGACGCCCTGTACATCCTGGCGATTGGTCTCGTCCATCACAACCCGGGATACCGCGCCCTCGAGCTCGTTCAAGCGATTGAAAATCAGCAGGCTGTCCTCGCGTGGGCAGTTCCGCATGAACACATCGATGAACGGCTGCGAGGTGCGTTCCCATGACGTGGCGAACTTCTGCGTCGCGACGATGCCCAGGATCTGGTGTAGCGCCGCCTTGGGATCGAGCGGCCCGCGGTCCTGCCCGGCCGCCAGCATGTCGAGCAGCGAATAGAACTGCCGGCGCAGTTTATTGGCCGCCTTGCGCGAACCGGAGCCCGCGCGCCCGGCGGATTGATCCGGCACGCCCACATACGACTGCGCCATGCTTTCCATGGCGGCCTGCACGACGGCGCCGAGGCGCTTGCGCGTACCGGCACGCTTCTGGAAGGGACGTTTCGCCGGGTCCATGGCGCGCATGCGATCCGCGGCGCCGTCTTGATGAATCGTTGATGAAACGGGGGAGCCGTGAATGGCAGCCATCGTTTGATTACCTGTGAGTCACCGCCGCACAGGGCGGAGGAAGAGCGTGATCGGGGCGGCGCTGCCGCCGGGCGGCCGCAGCGAAACGGTGAGTTCGAGTCTAGTGTCGGCGCCGACGGCGCGGTATAGGCGGACGCCGCACCCGCGCCCCGTGCCGGACTGTGGGACAGTGGGAAAAATTACCAGGCATCCGGACCTGCGCAGCCCGGCCGGGCATCCAGGCTGCTGCCGTGGCGGTTGCGCGATTCCGCGCGCCAGGCATCATGAGGGCGGCGGATAACGCTGCGATCTTGCTTGAACCTTGTTGCGGATTGTTCAGCCAGTAACCTTTCAAAGCGAATTCTTTTGGATTAGGATTTTTGTTTAACGGATCGAACGCAAGGAAGCCATCTTGAACGATCACGCCAATGCCACCATCGCCGCTGGTGAACAGGCCGCCCATGCCGCAGACGGCACCACGCCCGCGGGTACGCGCCCTGAACACGACCGGTCATCTCTATCGCGGGAATCCCTGAAAAGGGCTTTTCTGGACCACCTGCTGTACACCCAGGGAAAGTCCCTGGACATCGCGTCGAAGAATGATCTGTATCAGTCCCTTGCGCATACGGTGCGCGACCGCCTGGTTCCGTCATGGTTCGACACCACAGCTACCTATCAGAAACGTAACGCACGTACAGTGGCATATCTGTCGGCCGAGTTCCTCATGGGTCCCTATTTGGGCAACAACCTGCTTAGCCTGGGCATTTCACACGAGATCCGGCTGGCGATGAGCGAATTGGGCCTGGACCTGGACGAACTGCTGCGCCAGGAGGAAGAACCGGGGCTGGGCAACGGCGGCCTGGGCCGGCTGGCCGCGTGCTTCATCGAATCCCTGGCCACGCTGGAAGTACCCGCCATCGGCTATGGCATCCGCTACGAATACGGCATCTTCTACCAAACCATCATGGATGGCTGGCAGGTGGAGAACACCGACGCGTGGCTGCGCTATGGCAATCCCTGGGAGATACAGCACGCGGAATGGGCGGTTCAGGTCAAGCTCGGCGGACACACCGAGCAATACACGGACGATAGCGGACGCTTTCGCGTGCGCTGGGTGCCGGAGAAAACCGTCGCGGGGGTGCCCTTCGACTCACCCATACCCGGCTACCGGGTAGGCACGACCAATACCCTGCGGCTATGGCGGGCGGAAGCCACCGAGGCCTTCGATTTCCATGTTTTCAACCGCGGCGACTACCTGGGCGCAGTCAGCAAGAAGGTGACTTCGGAGAATTTGAGCAAGGTACTGTATCCGAATGACGAGAGCCTCCAGGGCAAGGAATTGCGGCTGGAACAGCAATACTTCTTCGTATCCTGCTCGTTGCAGGACATGCTGCGCCTGCAGCGGCAACGCGGCCAGCCCGTGACGTCGTTCCACAAGTCCTTCGCCATGCAGCTGAACGATACGCACCCGGCCATCGGGGTGGCCGAGCTGATGCGCCTGCTGGTGGACGAACACCTGGTACCGTGGGAACGCGCGTGGGACATCACGCGCCAGACATTTGCCTATACCAACCACACGCTGCTGCCGGAAGCGCTGGAGCGCTGGCCGCTGGAACTGTTCCGCCGCGTCCTGCCGCGCCATCTGGAAATCATCTACGAGATCAACGCGCGCTTCCTGAACGAGGCCCGCATTCATTTCTTCGGCGACGAAACCCGCATCGCCCGCCTGTCCCTGATCGACGAAACCGGCGAACGCTATGTGCGCATGGCACATCTGGCCTGTGTGGGCAGCCATGCAATCAACGGGGTCGCCAACCTGCATTCGGAATTGCTGAAACGCGACCTGCTGAAGGATTTCTACGCCATGTGGCCAGAGAAATTCGACAGCATGACCAACGGCGTCACGCCGCGCCGCTGGGTGGCATTGAGCAATCCGCGCCTGACCAAGCTGATCGGCCGCTGCATCGGCGAAGATTGGATCAAGGATTGGTCGCTGATATCGAACCTCGAACCCTACGCCGAGGACGCCGCGTTCGGCAGCGAATGGCGTGCCATCAAGCGGGCCAACAAGGTCGACCTGGCCGCAGTGATTCTGCGCAAGACCGGCATCCGTGTGGACCCGGACTCCATGTTCGACGTGCAGGTCAAGCGCATCCATGAGTACAAGCGGCAGCATTTGTCCGCCCTTCATATCGCCGCGCTTTACCATCGGCTCAAATCCCAGCGCAACCTGGATATTGCGCCCCGCACCTTTATCTTCGGCGGCAAGGCCGCGCCCGGCTATGCGCGCGCCAAGCTGATGATCAAGCTGATTACGTCGATCGGCGACGTCATCAATAGCGATCCGGACGTGCGCGACCGCCTGAAGGTGGTGTTCCTGCCCAATTACAGCGTGACCCTCGGGCAATGGGTGTACCCGGCGGCGGAATTGTCGGAACAGATCTCGCTGGCCGGGAAGGAAGCCTCCGGCACGGGGAACATGAAGTTCGCCATGAACGGCGCCCTGACCATCGGCACCATGGACGGCGCCAACATCGAGATCCGTGAAGAAGTAGGCGAAGACCAGTTCTTTTTGTTCGGCCTGACGGCCGAGGAAGTCTACGCAATGCGGCGGGAAGGATATCGCCCGCTGGACTACCTGTCCCGGGATCCGGAGCTGGGCGCGGTGCTGGATTTGATCCGGTCCGGCTTCTTTTCGCGGGGCGACAGCGAGCTGTTTGCACCGCTGCTGGACGACCTGCTGCATCACGACCCATACATGCTGCTGGCGGATTACAGCTCTTATGCGGCCTGCCAGGCGCGCGTGGACGAAGCCTATCGGGATACCCAGGCCTGGACACGCATGTCCGTATTGAATACCGCCCGCACCGGCAAGTTCTCCTCGGACCGCGCGATCCGGGAGTATTGCGAGCGGATCTGGAAAGCCCACCCCGTGCCGGTGGAGAAACTGTACGCGCGGTGAGTTGCAATCGGTAGGCGAATGTCGCCGTTGTTTGAATTGTTGTGGCGAATAATGGGTGCAGAGTGCGAGGCAGAGCAGCCACCACGCACTCCCAAACCGAGGCGGGCCGCGCCCGCTGCATTCGTACAACGCTGGGAGAACAAACAATGAATCGTCGAAATTTCGTGACTTTGCCGGCCGCCCTGATGCTCGCGACGGCCCTGGCTGCGTGCAGCACCACCGGGCCGAAATCGTCCGCGTCGCCTGCCGACAAGCGGCAGGAAATCAATAGCGGCGTCGATGCCACCTTGAGCCGGCTGTACAGCACGGTGAAAGGATCCCGCGAGATGGCCAACAACGCCAAGGGCATCCTCGTGTTCCCGAACGTGCTGCAGGCCGGCTTCGTGGTGGGCGCCCAATACGGCGAAGGCGCCCTGCGCGTGGGCAACGCGAACGCCGGGTACTACAGCATGACTTCCGGCTCGATCGGATGGCAGGCTGGCGCGCAGTCGCGCGCGGTGGTCATTATGTTCATGACCCAGGAAGAACTGACCAAATTCCGCAATAGCAAGGGCTGGAGCGCGGGCGCGGATGCATCCGTGGCGGTGGCGAAGATCGGCGCGAATGGCGCGGTGGACACCAATACCGCCAAGCAATCGGTCGTCGCCTTCTTCCTGACCAACGCCGGCTTGATGGCAGACCTGTCGATCCAGGGCACCAAGATAAGCAAGCTGGACCTGTAGCGCGGACTGTCGCCCCCCGGCTGAAGGCAGTCGCCGGGTAATGGGCGGCGCCGGGCTACACCGGAATCCGTTGCACCATGGTCGCCGGCTCGGTTTCCGGCGAGGCGGCATCGAGGCATTCGACGATTACCTCGTCGGATGCCTCGCGTTTGCGGCGCGGTCCCGGAACGCTTTCGAACGCGGCGATCAGGGTATGGCACGCGCAGGCAGCCGGCTGGCTGTCGACGGGAGGGTCCATCCACGGATGGGACGTCCGCGGAGCGGCGGATGTGGCGCTGAATGTCGCGGTCATTCCCTTACTTTCCTGGTGCGGCCGAAATGGCGAAAGGCGAAAGTCTAAGCACACCGTCGCGGCCGCCCGCCAAGGCGCGGCATTTTTCAGTCCAATTCACCCTCGGATACCGACCGCTTTCTTCGGCGATCCTGTTCGCCGCGCGCTTGGGATGGGGATTCCACATGCGCCGGCACGTCGCTCATCGGCGCGCCAGTGCCTGCAAGTCGCCCTGCGGCAGCGTAAGCGCCCGCCACGCCATGGCGCAGGTTGCCCGCAGCGCGCTACGCAGCTCGCTTTCCTGCACGACTGCCTCGATGTCCCCGGGCGAGAGGATGTTGTTGACCGCGGATTCGGGACGATCGAATCCCGCCACCAGCCTCAGTGCCGGTATGCCATGGGCCGCGAAGTTCGCATGGTCCGAATTCGGCATGAGCGGCAGATACGTGGACAGCGGAACGCCGGCATCCGCGCCAGCCTGCGAGACGAAGGCCGCCAGCGCCGGGAAATCGCTGATCAGGGCCGTGAGATGGCTGTCGCCGCCGACCGTGTCCAGGTTGATATTGAGCTTCAGCGATTGCCGCTGGCCGGGATCCATATCGTCCAGGTAACGCCGCGATCCCGCCAGGGCCCATTCTTCCGCGGTGAACAGGCAGACCTGCAGGCCATGGGTATGCGCCGATATGCGGGGCGCCAGGGCGCGCGCGGCGGCTAGCGCCACGGCCACGCCGGTCGCGTTGTCCAGGGCGCTGCTACCGAGGTCGTGACCGTCCATGTGCGCGCTGATGACGATACGGCTGTCCGTGCCCCCTGGGATGTCGAGAATGGCCAGGTCGGCCATTGCGCCTTCATCCTCCTGCCCCTCGATGCGCAGGTGGACCCGCGCGGGGCCGGTGGCGGCGGCGCGCGCCAGGACCTGCCCTGTCACGTCGTCGAGATAGGCGGCGGGAATGCCCGCGCCGCCGCGCGGACGCCCGGACGAACCGGACAACAGCCCGCCATCAGGCAGCGGATTGGCGATCAGGAAGGCCACTGCCCCGCGTTCGACGGCCAGGTCGTACTTACGGCGGCGATGCATGTGGCCTGGGGAAAACGGATATTCATGCCGCACCAGCACGATCTTGCCGCGTACGGCGTCGCCGGCGCGATCGAAATCTTCGGTGCGTCCTGCTCCCAGGTCGAGCAGATCGCCTTCCAGGCCCTCCGGCGGGGTCGAGGCGGACCGCAGAAGCCCGCGGCATGCCAGCGCCTGGGGTTGCCCGACCAGTGCCAGGCTGGCGCGACTGGCACGCCAGCCGTCATAGGGCACCTGCAGCCGTTTGGCTTCGCCGCCGGTCTGGCGCATGCGGCTCAAGGCCCATGCAATGGCGGCGGTGTCCTGCCCGCTACCGGACAAGCGTCCGCCGAAGGCGCAAATCGCGTGAAAATCGTTCATCAGCGCGGCATCGGCCGCGGCGTCGTCCAGCCAGGGAGTCATGCGCCAGCCTCTTACTCGAAAGTGATGTTGGCGCGCTTGACCACATCCTGCCACCGGGCGAAGTCGGCCGTCAGCAGGTTATTCAGGGCAGCGGCACTGGTATCCGGCGGCAGGTTGACTCCCACGCTGCTCAGCCGCGATTGCACCTTGGGCGATTGCATGACTTTCGCCATGGCGGCGCTGAGCTTTTCCTGGACGGCCGCGGGCGTGCCCGCCGGCGCAACCAGGCCCCACCAGCTCTGCACGCCCATGTTGGGCACGCCGGCTTCATCGAAGGTCGGGACGTTGGGCGCTTCCTTCTGCCGCTGCGGCGCCGAGACCGCGATGGGCCGGATTTTGCCGCCCTGGAAGAGCGCCGTCGCGGTCGGCATGGTCGTGAAGCTGGCATCGATCTGTCCGCCCGCCAGGTCGTTCACGGAAGCCGACGCGCCCTTGTAGGGGATGTGCACCAGCTTGATGTTCGCGTTCAGCATGAGCAGTTCGGCCATCAGGTGAGTCAGCGAACCGTTGCCGCCCGAACCGATGGAAATCGTGCCCGGCTTGGCGCGCGCCGCATCGACCAGTTCCTGGACCGTCTTGGCCGGAAACGACGGGTTGACGAACAGATACATGGGCGACAGGCCCAGCAGTGCTATCGGCGCGAAACCGGTGCGCGCGTTGTACTTGATGCGGTCGCCGTAAAGCGCGGGCACGATGGTGAAGGGCACATCCGCCAGCAGGAGCGTGTAGCCATCCGGTTTCTCGTTGGCGACGTAGGCCGTGCCGATCATGGAGCCGGCCCCGGCGCGGTTCTCGACGATCACGGATTGCCCGAGCGCCGCGCTGAGTTCGTCGCTGATGGCGCGTGCGATGACGTCGGAGCTGCCGCCGGCGGTATAGGGAACGACGACTTTGATCGGTTGGTCAGGGTAAGCGGCCCGCACGGGCGCGACGGCGGCGACCGACACAGCGGCGGCCGCGCAGAAGGATTTCCAATATTTCATAGTGATGCCCCCGCGGCAAAGGAAAGTTACTTTCTGCGATTCTGCAGACGGGGGGCGGAGCGTGGCAAGGGAAGTATGGGCATGAGGTATTCCAGAATGGAATAGCGGCGCCGACCGCGCTCACGCCAGCGCGGACACAGCTTGGTTCAGCGCGTCGGCGCGGCCCGCGATCCACTCGCACCAGGCATCGAGGTAGGGGCCGCCCACGTCCGGGCGCGGCCGCATCAGGTAGTAGGCGTAGCGCCCCTCCACCGACTCGCCGAAGGGGCGCTGCAATTGTCCCGACCGCAGGGCATCGGCCACCATGCACAACGGCACGATGGCCACCCCCAACCCGTTCAAAACGGCGGGCATCAGCACGGAAAACCCTTCGTATTCGGGGGCGGTGGCAGCCGGCCCCGGCCAGGACGGCGCGATGTCGGCCTTCCATTCATCCCACCCGTAGCCGCGCTGGGCCCGCTTGAGCAGCGGCACATTGGCCAGGTCGTCCATCCCGCGCACGGGGTTGCGCGCGAACAGCGAGGGGGCCCCCACCAGCGCCATTTCACGGCCGCACAGGTATTGGGTGGTCATGCCCGTCATATGGCCGGTGTGCAGCTGGATTTCCGCGTCGAAGCGCTCCGCCTTGTCGCGCCCATACAGCAGGCGCGGGCGCAGATTGATGCGGATTTCCGGATGGATATCGAAGAATTCGCGCAGGCCCGGGATCAGGCAGAACTGGGCGAAGGAGGGCGAGACGGCGATATTCAGGGCGACCCTGGCGTCGGGCCGGGCGACCACGGCATCGGCCTCGTCGAGCAGGCGCACGGCGGCGCTGACGCGCTCCAGGTACAAAGCGCCGGCATGGGTCAGGCGCAAACCGGTGGAGGTGCGCTTGAACAGGCTGGCCCCCAGCCGGGTTTCCAGGGCCTGGATATGCTTGCTGACGGCGCTTTGCGTCAGATGCAGCTGTTCCGCCGCGCGACTGAAATTCAGGTGCCGTGCCGCGGCAAGGAAAATCCGCAGCGATGCCAGGGACAGACGAGATCCTTTCACCCGGGGGCCCCGCCGCTAAGGCCGACGCGGGCGTCCCGCACCGCCGGGCTTCGGCGGGCAGCCGGCCAGGCGCATCATGACGCCACCGGGGCGGATTCCTGCGAGGATGCAGCGCCATCCAGGAAAGCGGGCGTGGCGCCGCGGGAGGCCCGTGCGGGGTGGCCGGCCTGGGCCGCCTCGCTGGCCTGGCGCGCGCGCGCAGCGGGCGCCGGACGCGGCTTCTGGCTGGCGCGCTGGGCCAGGCCAGCGGCCACTTCCGCATGCAGCCGCTCCTGCCCCGCCCAGGTGCATTCGCTATCCACGACGTCGCTGCGGCCGCTCAGCAGCGGGCAACGGCCGAAGATTTCGGCGGCCCAGTCCGTGAAGGCGCGCACCTTGGGCGACAGGTGGCGGTTGTGCGGATAGACCACCGAGATGGGCATGGGCTTGGGCTTCCACGCCGGCAGGATTTCCTTCAGCGCGCCACTTTGCAGATAGGGCAAGGCCATGTACCGCGGCGGTTGGATCAGCCCGAAACCCTGCAGCCCGCAGGCCATGTAGGCGTCGGCGTCGTTGACCGACACGATGCCGCGCATTTTGACGTCCATCGCCTGGCCGTCGACCATGAAATCCCAGTCGATGACGCGGCCGGTACGGCTGGAGAAGTAATGCACGGCGACATGGTCGGCCAGGTCTTCCAGCGTTTGCGGTTCGCCGTGCGACTCGATATAGTCCGGCGCGGCGCAGGTGATGCCCTCGAACATGCCGATGCGGCGTGCGACCATGCTGGAATCCTTCAGTTCGCCCACGCGGATCACGCAATCGACGGCTTCCTGCACCAGGTCTACCGGGCGGTCGCCCATGCCGATCACCAGTTCGATGTCCGGATAGCGCTGGTGGAATTCGCACAGCGAAGGGATGAGGATCAGGCGACCGATAGCCGCGGGTGTATCGATGCGCAGCTTGCCGCGCGGGCGCCGCGACGCGTCCATGAACGCGGCTTCGGCTTCCTCGACGTCGGCCAGGATGCGGACGCAACGCTCGTAGTAGGCAGCGCCGTCCGGCGTCAGGCTGAGCCGCCGCGTGGTGCGGTTCAGCAGGCGCACGTTCAGCAGCTTTTCCAGGTTCTGGATGATGGTCGTGACGGTGGTACGGGGCAGCGCCAGGTGGTCCGCCGCGCGCGTGAAGCTGTTCGCGTCGACGACCCGGACGAACACCTGCATGGCCTGAAAACGATCCATGAAAGACCTCGACGAATTCTGTGTGACGGCATTATGAACAAATAATTGTTCGACCTCGCCGAATAGAGTTGTTCGAGTATAGGTATTTATTCGACCAAACAAAACAGCCAGAATGCCGCCATTCCGATTAATTCGGTGGAAAGTGGTCAGGCCGGCTCCCGGAGCTCCCGGACGCCTGCTCCCCCAGACCTCCGTCACGGACGCGCGCCGCGTCAGGCCGGTTTTCGCCAAGGACTGGCCGTCCGGCAACCCATGTCCAGGCATGGATAACCATAAAAACCAGCGCGAAGGCGGCTGAGCCGCCGCCCGGGCATACCGCCCGGCATCCGTGACCCGCGCCGCCGTGCGCAACCGGGGAAGTGTCCACTCTACCGCCGTTATCCCTAAGAAAGAGGATTCACATGTCTGTGTTGCGCAGTCGCTACGCATTGGCGGCCACGTTCGCCGTCATCATCGCCATCGCCGGCGGCATCGTCCTGACCCGCGGCCAGGGAGCCAACAGCGCCAAGGCCGCCGGCGCGCCGCCGGCCGCGCCCGTCGATGTGGCCGAGGTGGTCGAACGCTCCATCACGGACTGGCAAAGCTATTCCGGCCGACTGGAAGCCGTGGACCGCGTGGAGATCCGTCCCCGTGTGTCCGGAACCCTGGTGGCCGTGCATTTCAAGGACGGCAGCCTGGTCCGCAAAGGGGATGAGCTCTTTACCATCGATCCCCTACCCTATCAGGCCGAAGTCGACCGCGCCGAGGCCAACCTGGCCGGCGCCAAGGCACGCGTCGCGTACACGGCATCCGAACTGGCCCGGGCGCAGCGCCTGATCACCGACAACGCCATCGCGCGCCGCGACTTCGAACAAAAGCAGAACGACGCGCGCGAAGCAGCCGCCAACCTGAAGGCGGCGCAGGCGGCGCTGGAAATCGCCCGGCTGAACCTGGGCTACACGCATATCGTGGCGCCCGTGTCGGGCCGCGTGTCGCGGGCCGAAGTCACGGTGGGCAACCTGGTCGCCGCCGGCGCCGCGTCGACGCCTTTGACCACGCTGGTCTCGGTGGACCCGATGTACGCGTCCTTCGACGTCGATGAACAGAGCTTCCTGAAGTACGTCAATCCCGCCCGGACCGGCAAGGGCGACCAGGTACCGGTGTTCCTGGGTCTGGCAAACGAAGACGGCTATTCGCGCCGCGGCAAGGTCCAATACGTCGATAACCGGCTGGACACCGGCTCCGGCACCATCCGTGTACGCGCCACGTTCGACAACGCCGACGGCACCCTGGTGCCGGGGCTGTACGCCCGCATCCGGCTGGGTGGCGGCGATCCGCACAAGGCCATCCTGATCGACGAGCGCGCCCTGGGCACCGACCAGAACAAGCGCTTCGTCATGGTCGTGGACGGGCAGAACCACGCGCAATACCGAGAAGTCCACCTGGGTTCCGCGCAGGGCGGCCTGCGCGTCATCACCGCCGGCCTGAAGCCGGGCGAGCGCATCGTCGTGAACGGGTTGCAGCGCGTGCGGCCGGGCGATGCCGTGGCGCCCACCGTCGTGCCCATGGCGAAACTGGAATCCCCGATGCGGACCAGCCAGACCAAGACGCCCGCCGACCCCGCCTGACCTGATTCGCCACCGAGAGCGTCATGAACATATCCAAATTCTTCATCGACCGCCCGATCTTCGCGGGCGTGTTGTCGGTGCTGATACTGCTGGCCGGGATACTGGCCATGTTCCAGCTACCGATATCGGAATATCCCGAAGTCGTACCGCCTTCCGTGGTGGTGCACGCGCAATACCCGGGCGCCAACCCGAAGGTCATCGCGGAAACCGTGGCCGCGCCGCTGGAAGAGCAGATCAACGGCGTCGAAAACATGCTGTACATGCAGGCGCAGGCCAACAGCGACGGCAATATGACGCTGACGGTCTACTTCAAGCTGGGCGTGGACCCGGACAAGGCGCAGCAGCTGGTGCAGAACCGCGTGTCGCAGGCGCTGCCGCGCCTGCCCGACGACGTGCAGCGCCTGGGCGTGACCACCGCCAAGAGCTCGCCGACGCTGACGCTGGTGGTGCACCTGATTTCGCCCGACAACCGCTACGACATGACGTACCTGCGCAACTACGCGGTACTGAACGTAAAGGACCGGCTGGCCCGGATTTCCGGCGTCGGCGACGTGCAGCTGTGGGGTTCCGGCGACTATTCCATGCGCATCTGGCTGGATCCGCAGAAAGTCGCCCAGATGGGCATGACCGCCAGCGACGTCATCGCCGCGATCCGCGAGCAGAACGTGCAGGTGGCGGCCGGCGTGATCGGCGCGTCGCCCACGCTGCCTAACGTGCCGCTGCAATTGAACGTCAACACGCAGGGCCGCCTGACCAGCGAACAAGAGTTTCGCGATATCGTCCTGAAGACCTCGCCGGACGGCGGCGTGGTGCGGCTGGGCGACGTAGCGCGCGTCGAGCTGGACGCGGCCGAATACGGACTGCGCTCGCTGTTGGACAACAAACCGGCCGTGGCGCTGGGCATCATGCAGGCGCCGGGCGCGAACGCCCTGGACGTCTCCAAGCAGGTGCGCGAAGCGATGAAGGAACTGTCGGCGGATTTCCCGCCGTCGGTGAAATACGACGTGGTGTACGACCCCACGCAATTCGTCCGTGCCAGTATCGAGGCGGTGGTGCATACCCTGCTCGAAGCGATCGCGCTGGTCGTGATCGTGGTCATCGTCTTCCTGCAAACCTGGCGCGCGTCGCTGATCCCGCTGCTGGCCGTACCGGTGTCCATCATCGGGACATTTTCCCTGCTGCTCGCTTTCGGCTATTCGATCAACGCGCTGTCGCTGTTCGGCATGGTGCTGGCCATCGGGATCGTCGTGGACGATGCGATCGTGGTGGTGGAAAACGTCGAACGGAATATCGCCGCCGGCTTGACGCCACGCGAGGCGACCTATCGCGCGATGCGGGAAGTCAGCGGCCCCATCATCGCCATCGCGGCCACCCTGGCGGCGGTGTTCGTGCCGCTGGCCTTCATGACCGGCCTGACCGGCCAGTTCTACAAGCAGTTCGCCATGACGATCACGATCTCCACCGTGATCTCGGCCTTCAACTCCCTGACGCTATCGCCGGCCCTGGCCGCCCTGCTGCTGAAAGGCCATGACGCCGAACCGGACTGGCTGACGCGCGCGATGAACAAGGTGCTGGGACGGTTCTTCGCCTGGTTCAACCGGGTGTTCAACCGCGCATCGGAGGGCTATTCCAGCAACGTCGGCGGCGTCATGAAGCGCAAGTCCGCCAGCCTGCTGGTGTATGCGGTGCTGCTGGCGGCTACCGTGGGCATCTCGTACATCGTGCCCGGCGGCTTCGTCCCTGCGCAGGACAAGCAGTACCTGGTGGGCTTCGCCCAATTGCCCACCGGCGCCTCGCTGGATCGCACGGAAGACGTGATCCGCCGCATGGGCGACATCGCCATGAAGGAACCCGGCGTGGATCACGCCGTGTCTTTCCCGGGGCTGTCGATCAACGGTTTCACCAACAGTTCCAGCGCCGGCATCGTCTTCGTCACCCTCAAGCCCTTCGACGAGCGTGTCCGCGACGGCTTGCCGGCGGACAAGATCGCGGCATCCCTGAACCAGAAGTTCGGCGCGGTGAAGGACGCCTTCATCGCGGTGTTCCCGCCCCCGCCGGTGATGGGCCTGGGCACGCTGGGCGGCTTCAAGCTGCAGATCGAAGACCGTGCCGCGCTCGGCTACGAAGCGCTGGACCGCGCCACGCAGGCCTTCGTCGCGGCGGCGGCCAAAGCGCCGGAACTGGGTCCGTCGTTCTCCAACTACCAGATCAACGTGCCGCAGCTGGACGTGGACCTTGACCGCGTGAAGGCCAAGCAGCTGGGCGTGAAGGTGACGGACGTCTTCGACACCATGCAGATCTATCTGGGCTCGCTGTACGTGAACGACTTCAACCGTTTCGGCCGGGTATTCCAGGTACGCGCCCAGGCGGATGCGCCCTTCCGCGCCCGGCCCGAGGACATCGGCCTGCTGAAGACGCGCAACGCCGCCGGCGACATGGTGCCGCTGTCCTCGCTGGTGCGCGTGTCGCAAACCTACGGGCCGGAGATGGTGGTTCGCTACAACGGCTACACCGCCGCCGACATCAACGGCGGGCCGGCGCCAGGCTATTCGTCCGACCAGGCCAAGGAAGCCGCCGAACGCATCGCGGCACAGACCCTGCCGCGCGGCATCAAGTTCGAGTGGACCGACCTGACCTACCAGCAGATCCTGGCCGGCAACGCGGGCATCTGGGTGTTCCCGATCAGCGTGCTGCTGGTGTTCCTGGTGCTGGCCGCGATGTACGAAAGCCTGACGCTGCCGCTGGCCGTGATCCTGATCGTTCCCATGAGCATCCTGGCGGCACTGGCGGGCGTGTGGCTGACACGCGGGGATAACAACATCTTCACGCAGATCGGCCTGATGGTACTGGTGGGGCTGGCATGCAAGAACGCCATCCTGATCGTGGAATTCGCCCGCGAACTGGAAATGCAGGGCCGCAGCGCCTTCGATGCCGCCGTGGAAGCCTGCCGCCTGCGTCTACGCCCCATCCTGATGACGTCGATCGCCTTCATCATGGGCGTGGTGCCGCTGGTGTATTCCTCGGGCGCCGGTTCCGAAATGCGCCACGCGATGGGTATCGCGGTGTTCTTCGGCATGCTGGGCGTGACCTTGTTCGGGTTGTTCCTGACACCGGTTTTCTACGTCACGCTGCGCACCATCAATCCGCGCAAGCTGCACTCGGCCGGCAAGCACGAGGCCCCCGCGACCGCGCCGCACGGCCAATCCCAGGCTCACGGCCACCCCGTGCCCGGCGCCGAATAAATCGAACTGGATGACAGACATGAAGTCCCGCATGAAAACCCTGAACCGCTTCGCGTTGTCGGCCCTGGTCGCGACGATCCTGGCGGGTTGCTCGCTGACGCCGGATTACCAACGGCCCACGGCTCCCGTAACGGCGGCCTACAAGGAGGCGCTCCCCCCGCAGGAGGCCGGCCAATGGAAGACCGCCCAGCCCTCGGAAGCCATGCTGCGCGGCGAATGGTGGAAGGTGTTCGGCGATGACACGCTGAACGCCCTGGAAAGCCAGGCCGCCGAGGCCAACCAGAGCCTGAAGGCCGCAGCGGCGCGGCTTGCCCAGGCGCGCGCGCTGCAGCGCCAGACGGGTTCGGCCCTGTTCCCGGAGGTCACGGCGAACTTCGGCCCGACGCGGCAACGCGCCTCGCCGGCATCGCAGGGCCTGCCCGACGGCGGCCCCGCCACCAGTACCACGCTGTGGCGCGGGCAGTTGGGCGTCTCGTACGAGGCCGACCTGTTCGGCCGGGTATCGTCCACCGTCGATGCCGCCACCGCCGACGCGCAGCAGAGCGAAGCGCTGTTGCGGTCGGTACAGCTGGCGCTGCAGGCCGATGTGGCCGAGAACTACTACATCGTCCGCGAACTGGATGCCGAGCGGCAGATCTATGTGCGCACGCTGGAATTGCGCCAGCAGACGCTGGACCTGATCGAACGGCGCTACAAGGAAGGCGATATCAGCGAGCTGGACGTGGCCCGCGCACGTTCGGAACTGGCGTCCGCCCAGTCGGAAGCGCTGGGCATCGACCGCCGCCGTGCGGCGTCCGAGCACGCCCTGGCGGTACTGCTGGGCAAGGCACCGGCCGAATTCACGCTGCCGCCCAATCCGCTGGCGCGCATCGCGATCACGGTACCGGCCGGCTTGCCGTCCTCGCTGCTGGAACGCCGGCCCGACATTGCCGCGGCCGAACGCGCCATGGCCGCGGCCAACGACCGCATCGGCGCCGCGCGCGCGGCGTTCTTTCCGCAGCTGAACATCACCGGCTACGCGGGCTATGAATCGTCCGAGCTGGGCAACCTGTTCGAATGGTCCAGCCGCACCTTCCTGCTGGGCCCGCTGACCGGCGCCATGCTGAGCCTGCCGATTTTCGACGCGGGACGCCGGCAGGCCGGCCTGGATCGCGCCCGTGCCGTCTACGAAGAGGACGTCGCGAACTACCGCCAGTCGGTACTGGGCGCCTTCCGCGAAGTCGAGGACAATCTGGCCAACCTGCGTATTCTGGATCAGCAGACACAGGCCCAGGATCGCGCCGTGCAGGCATCCTCCCGCGCCGCGCAGTTGTCGCACACGCAGTACAAGGAAGGCTCCATCAGCTACCTGGACGTGATCGACTCGGACCGCACGGTGCTGACGCAGCAGCGCGTCTCGGTGCAGCTGGATGGCGAGCGGGCGCGCTCCACGGTCAATTTGATCCGTGCGCTGGGCGGCGGCTGGGATCTGGGTGTGCCCCAGGCTCAGCAGGCGGGCAACCCGCCCGCCGGCAAGCCCATGCCGGTGGCGCCGCCGCCGGTCCGACCCGTGGCGCAGCGCTGACGCGGATGGCAAACTTGGGGGCCTCTTTCGAGCCCCCCTTTTTTCGCCATGCCGTCCACGCCCGCACCGCCCCAAGCCGATCCGCCCGCCTCGCCCGTCCGCCTGTTCTTCGCGCTATGGCCGGACGCCGCCACGGTACGCACCCTGGG
Source organism: Bordetella sp. (assembly GCF_057362025.1). Classification (NCBI taxonomy): domain Bacteria; kingdom Pseudomonadati; phylum Pseudomonadota; class Betaproteobacteria; order Burkholderiales; family Alcaligenaceae; genus Bordetella; species Bordetella sp. The sequence continues at coordinate 29,697 of NZ_JBMQQZ010000008.1, forward strand.
CGCATGGGCGACGGGCGCCCACGCCAAGTGCGGCGGCCGCATCATGCGGCCCGATACGCTGCACCTGACGCTGGGCTTCCTGGGCGACACGCCGCCGGACCTGCTGGCCCCGCTGATCGCGGAAACACGGTCCAGGCACATCGAACCGGGTACGGTCATCCTGAGCCGCTATGGCGCCTTCCCCCGCTCACGCATCGTATGGGCGGGGCCGGCGGATACGGACAACGGCCATGCCGACGAGGGTGCCGCGCGGCTGGAGGCCGAGCACCGGCGCTTGTGGGACTGGGTGCGCGGCCTGCACCCGGCCCGGCCGGAACCGCATTTCCGCCCCCACGTTACGTTGTTGCGCAACGCGGACACACGGGAATTGCCGGCGCGCGCGCCCCCTCCCATCGCCTGGCGCTATGACCGATACGTGCTGGTGGCGTCCGTTCAGAACGGCTCCGGGCGCTATCGCATCGTGGCCTCGACCCGGGTTTAGCGCCGCGGCGTCAGGCACAATAGTCGCCCTCCAAGCCCTTTCGCGCGGGACCATGCTTATCCTGATCGATCAAGACGGTGTACTCGCCGACTTCGAAAACGCCTTCATCGCGGCCTGGCGCGATGCGCATCCGGACATCGCGCCGGTGGAATTCGAGCAGCGCAAGTCCTTCCACATCCTGGAGGACTATCCCGCCGAACTGCGGCCCCGCGCCGAAGCGCTGTACACCGCCCCCGGATTCATCAGGAGCCTGCCACCCGTGCCGGGCGCCCTGGATGCCCTGCGCGAGCTGGCCGGACTGGGCATCGATGTCCGCATCTGCAGCTCGCCCCTGCGCCAGTACGAGAACTGCGTCGCGGAAAAATACCAATGGGTGGAACGGCACCTGGGGCGGCCCTGGACGGAGCGCTTGATCCTGACGCGCGACAAGACATTGGTGCAGGGCGACATCCTGATCGACGACCGGCCGGCCATCGAAGGCGCCGCCCGCCCCCGCTGGCGGCACATCGTGTACGACGCGCCGTACAACCGGCATGTGATGGACAAGCCGCGTCTCTCCTGGGCGAACTGGCGCAATGTGCTGGGTGGCGAACTCTATCGCGCGGATGGCTGAAGCCCCGCCAAATGCCTTAAAGCGCGATATTCGCGCGACACGGCCCGTCGCGGCCGTGTCCGCCTGCGGTAAGCTGGTCGGACCGCCAACGGGGGCGGCAGGAGACAGGGATGAATCTTCACCGCATGCTCAAGCAACGAGAAGCCGACGGCAAGCCGATACGCATCGCCCTGATCGGTGCAGGCAAATTCGGATCCATGTTTCTCAGCCAGGCACGTCGCACCCCCGGCATGCGCCTGGTGGCGGTGGCCGATCTCAAGCCCGCGTCGGCACGCGCGGCACTGACCAAGGTCGGCTGGCCCGCCGCGGCACTGCAGGCCGCGTCCATCGGCGAAGCGTGCCGCAACGGCAGCGTTTACTGCGCGGAGGACGCGCTGGCCATCATCGCGCATCCGGAAATCGACGTCGTCATCGATGCCTGCGGCAGCGCGGCGGCCGGCATACGCCACGCCCTGGCCTGTTGCGAACACGGCAAGCACATCATCATGGTCACCGTCGAGGCCGACGCACTGGCGGGGCCCTTGCTCGCGCGCCGCGCGCGGGAGGCCGGCGTCGTCTATTCGCTTGCCTACGGCGACCAGCCCGCCCTGATCTGCGAGATGGTGGACTGGGCGCGGGCCAGCGGTTTCGAGGTCATCGCGGCCGGCAAGGGCACCAAGTATCTGCCCGCCTTCCACACTTCCACCCCGGACACGGTGTGGCCCTATTACGGCTTCACGCCGGAAATGGTCGCGGCCGGCGATTTCAACGCGCAGATGTTCAACAGCTTCCTGGACGGCACCAAGAGCGCGATCGAAATGGCGGCGGTCTCCAATTCCACGGGCTTGCTGCCTGCGCCTTCCGGCCTGCATTTCCCGCCCTGCGGCGTGGATGACCTGGCCCGGGTGCTGCGGCCGCGCGACGACGGCGGCACGCTGCACCACCGCGGGCAGGTGGAAGTCGTGTCCTCGCTCGAACGCGACGGCCGTCCGGTGTACCGCGACCTGCGCTGGGGTGTGTACGTGGTCATCGCGGCCGACAGCGACTATGTCCGGCGCTGCTTCAAGGAATACGGCGTGGTCACCGACCCGACCGGCAACTATTCCGCCATGTACAAGCCCTACCACCTGATGGGAATGGAACTGGGCATCAGCGTGGCCAGCGTCGCGCTGCGCCGCGAACCGACCGGCGCGCCCACCGGGTGGCACGGCGACGTGATAGCCACCGCCAAGCGCGACATGAAGCCCGGCCAGATACTGGACGGCGAAGGCGGCTATACCGTCTATGGCCGCCTGATGCCGGCGCGCGACTCCGTGGAAGGCGGCTACCTGCCGCTGGGCCTGGCGCACGACGTCAAGCTGAAGAACCCCGTCCGGGCCACGCAGGCACTGAAATGGTCGGACGTGGACTATGACGAAGCGCGGGATGCCTTGCAGTTCCGGCGCGAGATGGAGCAAGGCTATCTCTGACGCAGCTATCTCCGGCGTCACTCCTTGCACGCGCCTGGCGACGATTTTTGCGCTGCGCGTACAAGTCCTTTGTCCTTGATGGGCTGTTTCCGCGGTTGACCGGCGCGCAGAATACGCGCTTCCAAACCATTTGCGGGAACTGAAATGCCTATCGCCTTATGGGCGCTTGCCGCGGGTGCCTTCGGCATCGGGACCACGGAATTCGTCATCATGGGCCTGCTGCCCGAATTGTCCGCCGACCTGGGCGTCGGCCTGTCGACGGCCGGGCTGCTGGTGACCGGCTATGCGCTGGGCGTCTTCGTCGGCGCCCCCATCGTTACGCCTTTGATGTCGCGCCTGCAACGCAAGACCGTGCTGCTGGGGCTGATGCTGCTTTTCACCGTGGGCAACCTGGCCTGCGCGGTGGCACCGGGGTACGGGACGCTGATGGCGGCGCGCGTATTGACCTCTTTCGCGCATGGCGCCTTCTTCGGCATCGGTTCGGTGGTGGCCACCGGCCTGGTCGCCGCGGACAAGAAGGCGTCGGCCATCGCCCTGATGTTTACCGGCCTGACGCTGGCCAACGTAATGGGCGTGCCGCTGGGTACCTGGCTGGGCCAGCACTTCGGCTGGCGCAGCACATTCTGGGCGGTGACGGCCATAGGCGTCATCGCCATGGCCGCCATTGCCCTGCTGGTGCCGCGCAGCCGTGACGAGCACCGGGCCCATTTCGGCCAGGAACTGCGCACCCTGGTCCGGCCGCAGGTGCTGCTGGGCTTTTTGATGACGGTACTGGGCTTCGGCGGGGTATTCGCGGCCTTTACCTATATCGCGCCCCTCCTGACGCAGCTGGCGGGTTTCCCGGATACCGCGGTCTCGCCCATCCTGCTGTTGTTCGGCGTGGGCCTGGTGATCGGCAACACGCTGGGCGGCAAGTTCGCCGACCGCCGCCTGATGCCGACGCTGATCGGCACGCTGTTGATCCTGGCCTTGTTGCAGGCGGTATTCGCATTCACTGTCCATTCCCAGATCGCAGCGGCAATTACCGTCGGCCTGCTGGGCGCGGCGGGATTCGCCACGGTGCCGCCCTTGCAGATGCGGGTGCTCGAAAAAGCCTCCGGCGCGCCCAATCTGGCCTCGGCCTTCAATATCGCGGCCTTCAATCTGGGCAATGCGGCGGGCGCGTGGGTGGGCGGCGTCACCATCGACCATGGCCCGGGATTGGCCGCCCTGCCCTGGGTGGCCAGCCTGATGACGGCGGGCGGATTGCTGGTGGCGCTGGCCAGCTGGCGGCTGGATCGCAGGGTACGGCCGGCGCTGGCGGGCCAGCCTGCATCCGAATGCATATAGGCGTCGGGAGCGCCCGCGCGCCGGCTGGCGCGCGCATGAAAAACCGCCCGGGTCCGGGCGGTTTCGCATGATGCGCGCCCCGTTGGCGGGGAAAGCCGGCCGCCCGCACGGGCCGCCGGCGCGCGGGGATCAACGCCGTGTCAGCTGGCTGATGTCGCGCACGGCGCCGCGGTCGGCCGACGTGGCCAGCGCGGCATAGGCCTGCAAGGCCTGGGATACGACGCGCTCGCGCTCGCCGGGCTTCCAGGCCTGGTCGCCACGGCTATCCATTTCCTGGCGACGCGCCGCCAGTTCGGCATCGCTGACATCCAGGCGGATGCTGCGGTTGGGAATGTCGATGTGAATGGCGTCGCCGTCATGCACCAGGCCGATGGCGCCGCGTTCGGCGGCTTCGGGCGAGGCATGGCCGATGACCAGCCCGGACGAACCGCCGGAAAAACGCCCGTCCGTGAACAGCGCGCACGATTTGCCCAGGCCCTTGGACTTCAGATAGGACGTGGGATACAGCATTTCCTGCATGCCGGGGCCGCCCTTGGGGCCTTCGTAGCGGATCACCACCACGTCGCCGGCCACGATCTTGTCACCGAGGATGGCGTCGACCGCGGCGTCCTGGCTTTCGAAAACGCGCGCGCGGCCCTTGAAGACCAACTGGCTTTCATCCACGCCCGCGGTCTTGACGATGCAGCCTTTCTCCGCCAGATTGCCGTACAGCACCGCCAACCCGCCATCCTTGGAATAGGCGTGGGCCAGGTCGCGGATACCGCCGTTGCTGCGGTCCAGGTCCAGGGTCAGGTAGGTGGCATCCTGGCTGAAGGCGACCTGGGTCGGCACGCCGCCGGGCGCGGCACGGTAGAACTTCTGCGCCTGCTCGCCCGCGCCGCCCGCGACGTCCCATTTTTCCAGCGCCTTGCCCAGGGTGCCGCTATGGACATTACCGGCGGACAGGTCCAGCAGATCGGCACGCGCCAGTTCGCCCAGGATGCCGATGACACCGCCGGCGCGATGCACGTCCTCGATATGGTATTTGTCGGTGGCCGGCGCGGCCTTGCACAGGCAGGGCGTGCGGCGCGAGATGCGGTCGATGTCGGTCATGGTGAAATCGACCCCGGCTTCCTGCACGGCCGCCAGCAGATGCAGCACGGTATTGGTGGACCCGCCCATGGCGACATCCAGCGTCATGGCGTTTTCGAAGGCCGCTCGGGTGGCGATGTTGCGGGGCAGGACCGAAGCATCGTCCTGCTCGTAATAGCGGCGGCACAGGTCGACGATCAAACGGCCGGCTTCCTCGAACAGGCCCTTGCGCCAGGCGTGGGTGGCGACGATGGTGCCGTTGCCCGGCAGGGCCAGGCCCAGGGCTTCGGTCAGGCAGTTCATGGAATTGGCCGTGAACATACCGGAACAGGAGCCGCAGGTGGGGCAGGCGCTGCGTTCGTATTCGGCGACGTCTGCATCGGACATCTTGGGATCGGCGGCCTTGATCATGGCATCGACCAGGTCGATCTTGGCCAGTACCTTGCCGTCGGTCGGCGACTTGATCTTGCCGGCCTCCATCGGGCCGCCCGACACGAACACGACGGGGATGTTCAGGCGCATCGCGGCCATCAGCATGCCCGGGGTGATCTTGTCGCAGTTGGAAATGCACACCATGGCGTCCGCGCAATGGGCGTTCACCATGTATTCGACCGAGTCGGCGATCAGTTCCCGCGACGGCAGCGAGTAAAGCATGCCGTCGTGGCCCATGGCGATGCCGTCGTCCACCGCGATCGTGTTGAATTCCTTGGCGACCGCGCCCGCCTTTTCGATTTCGCCGGCGACCAGCGCCCCAAGGTCGCGCAGATGCACGTGGCCGGGGACGAACTGGGTAAAGGAATTCACCACCGCGACGATGGGCTTGCCGAAATCGCCGTCCTTCATGCCGGTGGCGCGCCAGAGGGCGCGGGCGCCGGCCATGTTGCGGCCGTGGGTGGAGGTGCGGGAACGGTAGTGCGGCATGGCGTGTCGTCTCGGAAAGAGCGGGTAGTTGTCAGAACGGCCCGCGCCGCGCCGGGGACGCGGCTTGCCGGGGCGGACCGGGCCAAAAGGTTCCCATCATAACGCCTGGGGGGCCGGGCCTCCGGCGGCCCCCCGCCCGCGGCCGGGGAATGTCCGGATGTTCCCCAGTCCCCGATCCCGCCGCGGCGTCGCATAATTCCGCTGCTCCCCCGCCCGCCGGACGATCGTTCCGAGCGGTTCTTCCTATCCTTCACCCGTTACCCGATGACCGCCCCCCTTTCCTCCGGCCTGCTGATCCGCGACGCCACCGCCGACGATATGGCCGCCATCCAGGCCATCTACACCCACCACGTGCTGCATGGCACGGCTTCTTTCGAGCTGACGCCCCCCGCCCTGGACGAAATGCTGCAGCGCCGCGCGACGGTGCTGGCAAACAACCTGCCCTACCTGGCCGCCGAACTGGACGGCCAGATCGCCGGCTATGCCTATGCGACGCTGTACCGGCCGCGCCCGGCCTACCGGTTTACCTGCGAGGATTCGGTCTACGTGAAGCCGGGCATGGCCGGCCACGGGATCGGCGGGCGTTTGCTGGCCGAACTGGTCCGGCGCTGCACGGCGCTGGGATGGCGGCAGATGCTGGCCGTGGTGGGCGATAGCGCCAACGCGGCCTCGCTGGCCCTGCACGCCCGCTGCGGCTTCCATGCCGTGGGCACGCTGCGTTCGGTGGGACACAAGCTGGGCGAATGGCGCGATACGGTGCTGATGCAGCGCGCGCTGGGCGAAGGCGACACCACCCCGCCGGGACCGCGCGACCGCTGAGCCCCCGCGCGGCGCAGTGAAGCTATTGCGTCTTCATCCCTAGGCCGGCGGCAAGGGCGCGGCCAGCCCCGCGGTCCAGCGCTCCCAGCCGGCCTTGCGCAGCGCGCACGCCGGGCAGGTACCGCAGCCATAGCCCCAGTCATGGCGGGCGCCGCGCTGGCCCAGGTAGCAGGTATGGCTGTCCTCTTCGATGATGCGCACCAGTTCGTCGCCGCCCAGCCGCTGCGCCAGCGCCCAGGTCTGCGCCTTGTCCAGCCACATCAGGGGGGTTTCGATGGTCACCTTCGTACCCAGGCCAAGCGCCAGCGCGACTTGCTGGGCCTTCATCGTGTCGTCGCGGCAATCCGGGTAGCCGGAGAAATCCGTTTCGCACATGCCGCCGACCAGCACATCCAGCTGGCGCCGGTAGCCCAGTGCCGCGGCCAGCGTAAGGAAAAGCAGATTGCGGCCGGGGACGAAGGTATTGGGCAGGCCATTCGCCTGCATTTCGATCTGCCGGTCGCTGGTCATGGCCGTGTCGCCGACCTGCCCCAGCACGGACAGGTCCAGCAGGTGGTCTTCGCCCAGGCGCGAGGCCCACTGCGGCAAGCGGGTGCGCATTTCGCGCAGCACGTTCTGCCGCGCATCCAGCTCGATGCGGTGGCGCTGGCCGTAATCGAAGGCGACCGTTTCGACATGGGCGTAGCGTTGCAGGGCCCAGGCCAGGCAGGTTGTCGAATCCTGCCCGCCGGAAAACAGCACCAGGGCGCGGCGCTCGTGGTTTTGCACGGGAACTCCGAAGTATCGGGGCCGGCGCACCGGCCCGGCCGCCGCGCGACCGCGGCGGATCGCAGGCCGGACGGCCCATGGAAAGTATCGTGCAATTAGAACCGCGTCGACTCGCCCTAGTCAAAGCCCCTTCGCCGCCTGCGCCGCCCCCCGTCCCGCGATACGACCGAAGATCGCGCCCGATACCAGCCCCGTGCCGCTGGGATAGTTGAAATAGAACAGGCCGCCCACCATCTCGCCCGCGCAGTACAGCCCCGGCATGGGGTGCAGGTGCACGTTCAGCACCTGGCCGCTTTCGGGATCGATGCGCAGGCCGCCGAAGGTAAAGGTGATGCCGCAGGTGGTCGCATAGGCGTGATATGGCGGGGTGTCCAGCGCCTGCGCCCAGTTGGACTTGGGCGGCTCGATGCCTTCGGTGCGCAGGCCGTCCTTGACGGTGGGATCGAAGGACACATCCTTGCGGATCGACGCGTTGTAGGCGCGCACGGTCTCCAGGAACGCCGCCGGGTCCACGCCTTCGAGTTTGTGCGCCAGTTCCTCCAGCGTATCGGCCGTGGCCTTGGTCATCATTTTGATCCGGTATTCGGAACGCAGCAGATCCGTGACCTTGGAATCGAACACCTGCCAGGCGAACTGGCCGGGCTGCTTCAGCACTTCTCCGCCGTATTTCGCGTAGGTGAAGGAGTGGAAATCCAGGCCTTCGTCCACGAAGCGCTTGCCGTGGGCGTTGATCAGCAGGCCGAAGATATAGCTGTGCTTCTGGAATTGGTCGCCCACGTCGACGTCGCCGAACTCCGGTGCGTTCAGGTCCCAGCCGGTGGCGTGGCAGCCCGACCAGTTGCCATAGGCCGCGGCGCCCGCTTCGAGGGCCATCCGCAGGCCATCGCCCTGGTTGAAGCGCGAGCCGCGCACCTTGGCGAGCTCCCAGCCTGGGCCCAGATAGCGCGCGCGCATTTCCGGATTGCCTTCGAAACCGCCGCAGGCCAGCACGACCGATTTCGCCTCGAATACCGCGGGCTGCCCGTCGCGCGCCGCCCTGACGCCCGTGACGCGATCGCCGTCCGTGACCAGCGACCTGGCGCGCGTGTTGTAGTGCATGTCGATGCCGGCTTTCCCGGCCGCCTTGTCCAGGAATTGCACCAGCCCCGCGCCTCCCCCGGACACTTCGATCGGCAGACGGCCGAAGAACTTGCGCCGTCCATTTACCAGCGAGGACTGCCGCCCATAGTTCGGCACAAACCTTGCGCCCTTGGAACGCAGCCACACCATGACGTCCAGGCTTTGCGTGACCAGGATCTCCGACAAGCGCGGATCGGTGCGGAAGTTGGTCAGGCGAAACAGGTCGTCGAAATACTCGTCCGTCGTGTTGGTGAAATAGTCGCTGGTGGCGATCTCTTCTTCGGTCAGGTCGGTGACTTTCTTCAGGTCCTCCACCGAATCGTAGGCGAAACGCATCACGCCGCCGGCAAAGCGGCTGTTGCCGCCGGATTCGTCCTCGGAAGCGGCTTCCAGCACGGCGACGCGCGCGCCATGTTCGCGGGCGGACAGCGCCGCGCACAGCGCCGCGTTGCCCTTGCCGACCACCACCACGTCATAACGATGAATTTGCTCTTCCACTTGCGGTCCTTAGTCCAGGGCGGCGCTTGCGATCCGCGCCATCAGCGCCTCCATGCGAGGCAGGGTCTCGATGCGTTCGATGTGGTCGGCGATGGCCTCGACGGCGTCCTCGCGCAGGACACGCGCGGCGCATAGCGCGAACTTGGCGCGCAGCAGTGCCGGCGACAGCGGATTGGCCGACGTCCGTCCCAGCGGCTGGTCGACCTGCGATTCCAGCATCCGGCCGTCGCGCAGCGTGATGCGTACGCGGCCGCCGAAATGATTGTTCCCGGCGAAGATGGGCGGGTCCGCCTGGTCATAGGCCGCCACGTGTATCCGGCCCAGCAAGGCGCGCACGGCCGGCTGCGTATAGGAGCCGGGCTCGAAATCGTCCACGCCCACGCGGGCATCCAGCAGCGCGCGCGCCAGGACGTACTGCAGGCTGAACTTGGCGTCCAGCGGGCAGTTTGGATCCGGCCGGTTGGTATGCGCCAGTCGGCGCGAATGGATCCATGCATCGACCCGCGCCACGTCATCCGGCCGCGGCCGATGGCGGCGCGCCAGGTCCAGCATGGCGTCCAGCGCCGGATGGGTGCTGCCGCAACAGGGATACTGCTTGATGGCGATGCCGGGCTCGACGATGTCCAGCGGGTGCGCCCAGGCTTGCAGCGCGCGCCACGCATCGTAGGTTCCGGGGCCGTTGAACACGTCCAGGAACCCCTGGCTGTGCTCGAAGACGCTGGCGCGATTGGCGGTGAAGCCCGCACGCGCCAGACGCGCCGCGTACAGGCCGTTGCGCGCGCAGTGACCGACATGCAGCGGCTTGGTCATCGTGCCGAAGTTCGCCTTGATGCCGGAGGCGAACGAGGCCGCCAGCGCCAGCGCGGTCGCCGTGGCGTCGCCGTCCAGGCCCAGCAGTTTGGCGCAGGCGGCCGCGGCGCCGAAGGTGCCCAGCGTGGCCGTCGGGTGCCAGCCCTTGGTGTAATGATGGAAGTTCACCGCCAGGCCCAGCTTGCATTCGGCCTCGAAGCCGGCCACATAGGCCAGCATGAAGTCCCGGCCGCTGCTGTCCAGTTGTTGCGCCAGCGGCAGCAGCGCCGATAGCACGGGCGCGGAGGGATGGCCGCCGATGGTGTTGTTGCAGTCGTCGAAATCCAGCGCATGCGAGGCGGTGCCGTTGACCAGCGCCGCGTCCAGCACGCCGATGCGGCGGCGGGTGCCCAGCACCAGCGCGGGGCCGTCCCGCGTGTCCAGGGCTTGCTCGGCCAGCCGGGGCGCGTCTTCACGGGCGCCCGCCAGCGTGACGCCGACGGTATCGAGCAGGCCGACGCGCGCCCAGTAAAGGGCGTCGTCCGGCAGGTCCTGGTAGCTCAGCGCGGCAACGCGGCGTCCCAGTTCCAGGGCAAGCCCTGCCGTCCGCGTGCCGGCATCGGCACGGTCGGCTTCGTCTGTATCGCTCATTCGGAATCCTCGATGGCGCAGCGGCGCGCCACGGCACCGCGGATGGCCAAGCCACGCGTTTCGCCACGCTGTTTTATCCCGGCTGTCCTCCATCAAACGCATTTAGAATACCACGGTATACTATTTTGCAAAGCCCCCTCAACTGGCAGGCCAGCCGCATGTCCAAGCTCCCTGACCCCGACTCTCGTGCGGTGCACGCAGCGGCCACCGCGTCGCCGCCCGACAGCGCATCAGGCACCGCCTCCGGCACGCTCGCCCGCTTTGCCGCCGGCCTGCGGTTCGACGACATCCCGGCGGAGGTCCGGGATCGGGCGGCATCCTGCATCGCCGATACGCTGGCGTGCATGGTCTATGGCGCGCGCTTCCCGTGGAGCGCGACGACGGCGGCGTACGCGCGGCGCTACGGCGGCCAGGGCCCGTGCACGATCTTCGGCACGCCCGGCCCCGGCGTCGGCGCGCCGCAGGCCGCGCTGGCCAACGGCGCGGCGGCCCACGCCTTCGAACAGGACAGCCTGCGCTATCCCGGCGCCGGCGTGCACCCGGGGGCGACCCTGGTACCCGTGCTGGCGGCCGTGTGCCAGGAAACGGGCGCGGATGGCCGCCGCGCGCTGACCGCCTTCGTCGCCGGCTGCGAAGTGCTATTCCGCATCGGCGCCGCATCGCGCCACAGCAGCGAAAAGCTGGGCTTTCATGCGCCCGGCCTGACCGGGCCCTATGGCGCGGCCGTCGTCGCCGGCGTGCTGTCGGGCCTGGACGCGGCCGGCATTGCGCGCGCGCTCGGCATCGCGGGATCCTTATCGGCGGGCCTGCTGGCCTTCACGAAATCGCGCGAGGGCGCAATGGTCAAGCGGCTGCACATGGGGCGCGCCTGCGAGGCCGGCATCCTGGCCGCGCGCCTGGCAGCCGACGGCTACAGCGGCCCCGAGACGATCCTGGAAGGCCGCTTCGGATTCCTGAATACCTATTGCCGCGAGGCCGACCCGGGCCGCCTGACCGCCGGGCTGGGCAGCGAATGGGAGACGCTGCGCATCTGCATGAAGCGCTACGCCTGCCACGTCACGCCGCAGGCAGCCATGCAGACCTTGCGCGGGCTGATGACCGCGCAAGGCTTTACCGGCGACGACGTGGCGACGCTGGCGCTGGGCATGTCCGAAAAAGCCGTCAGCCACCACGACATCCGCCGTCCCGGCGACGTTATGACCGCGCAATACAGCGTGCCCTTTTGCGTTGCCCTATCGCTCTACCGCGACCCGGAGGACCCGCGCGCGTTCGACGAAACCGCGCTGCGCGACCCGGCCATCGCGGATCTGTGTGGACGAATCGGCCTGTCCGCCGCGCCGGACCTGCCCTCGGCATGGAGCGCGAACATCGCGCTGGCGTTGCGCGACGGACGCCGCTTCGCAACCACGGCGCGCGACTACCAGGGCATGCCGCAAACACCGATGTCCAGCGCCGAACTGCGTCGGCGCTTTCTGCTGTTGACGGAAGACGCGTTGGGTAATGCGAACGCCGCCGGCTGGTACGACAGGCTGATGCGACTGTCCTCGCAGACGGTTTTTCCGCTGCCGTCAGCCTGATTCCTTCGTCCCGCCCAGCAAGCCGCGCCGGGGTGCCCGGTCCACCAGTTTCGTGTGCTGGACCTGCGTGCGGGCACGCAAGGCATTCTGCACATGGCGCGCGGCCACCGCCCGCGCCGCCGCTTCGTCGTGCGCCGCGATGGCTTCGTACAGCTCGCGATGTTCGTCGATGACCTGCTCGCGCCGCGCTTCGATCACCAGTGTGGAGACATTCCGATAGGCCGACAGCGTGTCGGCCGTGATCAGCAGGAACTTCAGCAGGAACTGATTGTGCGCGGCCCGGTAGATCACGTCGTGGAAGGTGCGATTGTGCTCGTACATCTGTTCCGGCTTATCGCGTATCGCGGATTCGTGCTCGACCAAATGCCGGAGCGTGGCGATCTCCGCATCGGTCGCCCGCTTGCATGCCATGGCCGCCGCCGCGCCTTCCAGCAATTCGCGCACGGCGTAGAGTTCCTGCACCGCCTCGTCGTCGATCGACGCCACGACCAGACCGCGGCGGGGATGCTGGGTCAGCAGCCCTTCGTTTTCCAGGCGGCGCAGGCCTTCGCGGGCCGGCGTGCGGCTGATGCCCAGCCATTCCGCGACTTTGTACTCGGATACCCGGTCGCCCGGCTTCAGGTCGTTGGCCAGGATCGCTTCGCGTACCGACTCGTAGGCCACGTCGCCCAGCAGCAGATTGGAGTCGTAGGGTTTTCTTGTCATAGGTCATTTCCCGCGGCGGCAGGCAGGCGTTCGAAACGAGATCGGGCCGTCGACCGCCCCCGGGCGAAAGTGTTCACGCTGAGGACAGCTTGCCTTGACGGTGGCCGGCATGCCGTGAAAGCATCCGGGATTGTAGAACCTCCCCATGTTTTCGGACCGTCGATGATTTCCAAACTCGTAGAAAGCGCAGCCCAGGCGCTGGCCGATGTCCCGGATGGCGCCACCATCCTGATTGGCGGCTTCGGGCCGGCCGGCCAGCCGGTCGAACTCATCGATGCCCTGCTGGAGCAAGGCGCGAAAGACCTGGTGATCGTCAACAACAACGCCGGCAACGGCACCACGGGGCTGGCCGCCCTGCTGGGTGCCGGCCGCGTGCGCAAGATCATCTGCTCGTTTCCGCGCCAGGTGGACTCGCAAATCTTCGACGGCCTGTATCGCGCCGGCAAAATCGAACTGGAACTGGTTCCCCAGGGCACGCTGGCCGAACGCATCCGCGCCGCCGGCGCCGGCATCGGCGGGTTCTACACGCCCACCGCGTACGGCACGCCCCTGGCGCAGGGCAAGGAAACGCGCGAACTGAACGGCAAGAATTATGTCTTCGAGTTGCCGCTGCACGCCGACTACGCCTTGATCAAGGCCGACCGCGCCGACCGCTGGGGCAACCTGATGTATCGCAAGACCGCACGCAACTTCGGTCCCATCATGGCCAGCGCGGCCAAGGTCGCTGTGGCCCAGGTGCGCGAAATCGTCGAACTGGGGGAACTGGATCCGGAAGCGATCGTGACCCCTGGCATCTTCGTCAAGCGCGTGGTGCGCATCGACGCGGCCGCCGCCAAGGAGCAAGCATGAGCGCCAAACTGACCCGCGACCAGATTGCCGCCCGCGTCGCCCGGGACATTCCGGAGGGCGCCTACGTGAACCTGGGCATCGGCCTGCCGACGCTGGTGGGAAATCACCTGCCGGCCGACCGCGAGATCGTGCTGCATACGGAAAACGGCATGCTGGGCATGGGCCCCGCGCCCGCCAAGGGCCAGGAGGACTACGACCTGATCAATGCCGGCAAGCAGCCGGTGACGCAAGTCCCCGGCACTTCCTTCTTCCACCACGCCGATTCGTTTGCCATGATGCGCGGCGGACATCTGGATATCTGCGTGCTGGGCGCATTCCAGGTCTCGGTCGAGGGCGACCTGGCGAACTGGCACACCGGGGGCGCGGACGCCATCCCGGCCGTGGGCGGGGCCATGGATCTGGCCAGCGGCGCGAAGCAAGTGTTCGTCATGATGGAGCTGACCACGCGCGAAGGCCAGAGCAAGCTGGTACCGCGATGCACCTATCCGCTGACGGGCGTGCGCTGCGTATCGCGCGTCTATACGGACGTCGCGGTCTTCGATATCCGCGCGGACGGCGTGTACGTGACGGACCTGTTCGGCGATGTCGACCCGGCAGCGCTCGAACGCATCACCGGACTTCCGCTACGATTCGAATTACCGGTCGCCCGCTGATATCCTGGCGGCGACGCCTTATCGCGGGAAAACAACCATGAAACGCCTGCTTGCCATCGCCATCCTCGCCGCGGCCGCCCTGAACGCCGCGGCGCAATCGCTGCCCCAGGGCGTCACGATAGATAACCTGGCGGCGGTCAAGGACACCGGAAAAGGCACCACCTACATCCGCGCCACGGTGCACAACGACACGGGCAAGACGCTGAATCGCGTTTCGGTGCTGTTCCAGCTGCAGGACAGCCAGGGCAATGTCATCGGCACCACCTCGGCCCAGACCTTCAATCTGCCGGACAAGCAAAGCTGGAACGTCAACGCCACCACCACGTTGCCGTTCGCCCGCTTCACCGCCTACGAAGTCAAGGCGGAATAAAGCGCCGGCGCGGCGCGCCCGCAGCCGGGCATCTGCATGCCGCGCGATCCGCGCTCGGCGTCACGCGCCGCGCCTGCGGCACCGCCGAGTTCTGTGCCATCAAGGCCGCAACGTCAGCGTGTGCGCGGCAGCCCCGGCCATGAAGGGCGACGCGGCCCCCTCCACCCAATCCTCGTGCCCCGCGAGGAAGAACGGCGACATCGGATGGCCCGAAGCGCCGCCGGGCATCTCCAATACCCCTTGCGCCTCCCGGCCGGGTGCCACCACGAAGCGTTCCGACGCGCCGAATGACGGCCGTTGCACGCGCGGCATATTGGTATCGCCCGGCACGGCCTGCTCCGGCGCGGAGAACCACGACCGCAGGGATGCGGGCAGCAAGCCGGCGAACGGATGCCCGATCTCCAGCCTGTTGCGCTCGCCCCAGCGCGCCTGCTCCAGCGGTGCACCCCGCGGCCGGTTGCGCTTGATCGTCTCGTCGATGGTTGCCAGCATGAAGGCCCGCCAATCGGCGTAAGGCGCCGGGATCCACGCTTTCGCCCCGGCCAGCGCGCGCATGACGGCCTCCAGCCGCGACGAGGCACGGCCCACCGAGATCGCCGGCGCGAACTCCTGCGCGCGCGCCGACAAACGCTCGTCCAGCCCCGAGAACCAGGCACCGTAAAGCGTTTCGCGGAAATCGCGCAGCAGCGTGTATCCCGCCTGGTCGATATCGGCACGGCCGTTCCATTGCAGCAGGATGCGGCGGAACGCGGCACGGTCCGGGTCCCCCGCCAGCGCGTTCGTATCCAGCGCGTCCAGCGCAATCCGGCGCCAGAACTCCAGCCACAGCCCCCGGTCGTCCAGCTCGATCGCCAGCAAGGCCGCCTCGTCGTAAGTGTCGCGCGCGAACAGTCCCTCGCGGATCTGCCCGCCACGCAGTCCGACGTCCGCGCCGCCATCGCCGATCAGGCGCTGGCGCGCGGCGTCCCCCAGCTGGGTGCTATTGGCGGTCCACAGGCGGCCGGAGGGCGGGTCGACGATGCGCGGATATTGTTCCGGCGGCAAGCGCCCGGCGGGCGCGGCCGCCTTCGCGGCCTCCACGGGGTAGCCTTCCGGGTCGCGCGTGGCCAGCGGCAACGGACCGGCAAGCGTCCAGCCGATATGACCGCCGCGGTCGGCTACCAGGATGTTCTGGGTCGGCACCCCGGCGTTCTGCGCGACGCGCAGCGCCTCGCCCACATCGCGCGCGGTTTCCATGCCCATCAGGCCCAGGTCGGCGGCGTCCGGGCGATAGGCGACCCACTCGACGGCGTAGGCGTCGTCGCCGATCGCCAGCTCCGGTCCCCAGCGGGTCTCCAGGACGGTACGGCGCACGGGCGCGCCGCCCTTCACCTGTATCCATTCCTCGTGCTCGACGGCCGTTTCCCATTCGCCACCCGGGCCGCGATAGCGGCGCGGGTCCGCGGGATCGCGCTGAAGATGTATGAGGTCGATGTAGTGGCCGTAGCTGTTGGTAAAGCCCCAGGCCACATCGCCGTTGCTGCCCGCCACGACCACCGGCGCGCCGGGCAGGCTGACGCCGCTGACGCGGCGCGGCTGCGGCCCCTGCAACACCAGCGTCAGCCGGTACCAGATGTTGGGCAGCCGCAGCCCCAGATGCATATCGTTCGCCACCCGCGCGGCGCCGTCCACGCCATGCGAACCGGCCACGGCGAAAGCGTTGCTGCCCACCTCGGCATCGCCCACCGCGGCCTCATCCGGCACGATGCCCGCCAGCAGCGGACCGCCCGCGCGAGCGGCGCGCTTCTCCGCGGGCGCCGCGCCGGAGCGCGCGCGAGCGGGACCATCCAGCCACGCGGGCCGTCCGCGCGGCACGCGCAAGGGGGGCGTGCCGACGGCGACCCCATCCAGGGGCGCGTCCATCGCACTCGCTCGCGGTGTCAGGAAGGCCAGCATGTCGGGCGCCACCGCATCCCGCAAAAACCCGCGCGATAGCACACGGCTCAATTCCGCGGACTGCAGATCCAGATACATGGCGTCCACCACCAGCAGGGTGTCCTCCGGCCGCCAGGGCTGCGGCCGCACGCCCAGCACGCCATACTCGAACGGCCATACCGGCAGCGCCGCCTGCGCCGCGTTCACGCCATCGGCATAACGCTGCAGCAATTCGCGCTGGCCGGGCGGCAATGCAGCATAGGCAGCCTGCGCGCGGGCGCGGAAGCGATGCATGCGATTGCGCCGGTCCAGGGGAATGGCGTCCGCGCCGACCAGCGCGGCGACCTCGCCGGCGGCGACCCGCCGCAACAAGTCCATCTGGAAATACCGATCCTGGCCATGCGCGTAGCCCGTGGCGTAGGCCAGGTCCAGGCGGTTGGCCGCCGTCACGGTCACACTGCCCCGCGCATCGCGCTCGATGGTCGCGGGCACGGACAGCCCCGTGCCGGCGACGTCGCCATCCAGCCGCGGCAGGCTGGCCCGCATTGCCCACCAGGCCGTCCCCCCCACCACTGCCGCCAGGATCAGCACGGCGGCGCAGAACCATCCCAGGACCCGCCCCCACCGGCGCGTCGCGTCCAGGCGCGGCGGCCCCATATCAGCGGAATTCCAGGACGATGGGCTGGTGATCCGACGCCGCGCTTTGCGCATCGACGTCGCAGCGGACCACCCTGGCGGCGAGGTCCGGCGTGACGAAGACGAAGTCGCAGGCGAATGGCCCCTGCGGCCATTGCACATGATCGTGCACGCCCACCGTCGGCGCGTGCGGGGCCTGGCCGTGCCGGACCCGCCAGGCGTCGACCAACGACGGCACGCCCGCCGGCATCGGATCCAGCATGCGCCGGTACGCCGGGTCGCTTACCGCGCTGTTGAAATCGCCGCAGAGCAGCGCGGTAAGCGGGCGCTGCACCGCGGCGAAGGGGCTGTCGGGATCGCCATGCGGACTGGGCCGCGCCGCGTGTCCGCACGCTTCCACGTGCAGATCGTGCAAGGCATCGGCCTGCGCAAGGCGTTGCGATGGCGAATAGAACTCCAGGTGGGTGGTCGTCACGCGCAACGGTCCGAGGTCGCTGTGCAGCACGGCCTCCAGCGCCATGCGCGGCATGGACTTGACCGCGGGGTCGGACGGCCACGGCAGGCTGTGCCGGAATACCGGCCCGACGGGATAGCGCGTCACGATGGCGTTGCCATTCTGCCGGCGCGGCGCGCCTGGCCGCGCCGGCGGCAGATCCGCGCCGATCCCGCAGAGCACGGTATACCCGGGCAGCAGCGCCGCGAGCGTGGCGAATTGATCGGCGTCCGGACCGCCCGGCAGGCCGCCACCAGCGCCCGCATCGCCGTGGAAGCCGCGCGTGACCTCCTGCAAACAGAGGACGTCGAAGTCCGCCAGCCGCCGGGCCTCATCGACGATGCGGCCCAGGTCTACCCTGCCGTCCACGCCGCGGCCCCATTGGATGTTCCAGTTCACGAGTCGCATCCGCCCTGTTTTACCAGCCGCCCTGTTACCCGTCCACCTGCTTCGGCGTATTCCACGTACATCCTTTACGGAAAAAACCCTCCTTCCGCATACCCGGAGCCGACGGCCGCGGCGGCGCGTTCCCGTTCCACCACGCGCGTTCCATGCAGCCAGGGAACAGGCCGGAAGGCGACCGGCACTCAACGCGCCTCGAAGGGAGGACACCAACCATGAGACAACTTTCCGGCCATGGCCGCGCGCGAACCCGCGCCGGCGCCGCCTTGGCGCAACGTCCGGAGGCAAGGCGGCCATGACGACAGCACTCAGCGGAATCAGCGCCGGCGGCACCGTCCTGCCGGCCGCGGAACCGTCACCGCGCGGCGACGAGCCGGGCCTGCGCAACCTTTGGGGCCTGCTCACCGTCCAGGCGGGCGACGAGCCCGACGCCCGCCATAGCGCGCAATTGGAAACCGCGCTGCGCATCATCGACGGCACGGACATCGGCGCCGCCCTGCTGCGCGCCCTGTCCACCTGCGACATCCCTGTCCACGAACGGCCGCTGATCGCCTTCGTCAACCTGGACAGCCATCGGGACGCCGCGCCCTTGCTCGACGATGGGGCCGAGGAGGACGAGCGGATTATTCATTTCGCCGTGCAATGGCCGTCCGTGCCCACCGATGCATCTTCCACGGACTCGTCTTCCCATCCGTTCGACGATCTGCTCCCCGATGAGCTGTCGCAGCGCTATCAGGCCGTAGACCTGTTCGCCGATCTGGCGACGTTCTTCGCCGACCACACCGGGCGCCCCTGCCTGGCGCCCAGCCTGGGGTGCGTGGAGTATTCCGCCCTGACCTTCCGCGAACAGTTGGGCGACGACATCCCGTCCTGGCAATACAGCATGGAAGCCTACCTGCGCGCCCCCGCCGCGACGGACGAAAAGCGCGCCACGGTGTGGGAGCTGGTCAACGTCTGGAACGACGCGGACAACCCGGAGCAACCGCTGCGGCTGAACTCCCTCAACCTGCGCGAATGCCCGCCGCTGCGGGAACTGCCCGGGCTAACCTGGCTGATACTGGCCGACAACGCGCTGACGGCGTTTCCGCCCGCCAACCGTCTGCCGCCCACCCTGGACCGGCTGGACCTGGCGGGCAATCCCATCGCCATCCCACCCGACGGCTACGGCCCCGGTCTGCGCCATCTCGTCCTGGACAGGACGGTATGCGACAACGCAGGCCTGCGTGCCGGCCTGCCGCCGGACGTGGAACTGGAAGAGGTCGACGCCGATTATGTCGAGTCCTTCCGGGCAGCCACCCGCTTCGTCACCGAATTCCCGGAAACCCTGGTCGGCATGGTGCCCGTAGAGGAAATGGAGCGCGCGGGCTGGTCCAACGATGTCATGGCGCGGCTGTACCCCAAGGACGCGCTGGAAAAGGCAGCCGCCAAATGGTTTGCCCCGCCCTTGTCGGGCGACATCCCACGGGCGCCGGCCCATGCCGGCGACGCATGGCGGCGGGCCCAGGAGGCTGACGCTAATGGCGCGGCCGCGTTAAGCGCCTTGATCGACCGCGTGCACGTTGCCTGGAGCCGGCAACCGGATCCGGTGTTCCACCAACGCTTCGCGGCGCTGCTCGCGAAGATGTGCCAACCCGGTAACGACCGATTCCGCGACGAATGCCTGAGCATCGCCCGCGAAGGCGCCGCTTCCTGCAACGATCAGATCCTGTACACGCTGAACAACCTGCACATCGCGTCCCTGAATGCGGACGTGGCGGCGGGCGCCTATGACCGAAAACTTATCGAACTGATGCACCACGCCGAAGACATGCTGAACGTGCACACCCTGACGCAGTTTTTCGCCGACCTCAGGCCGGAACTGCAAAGGCGCGCGCGCGAAAGCCACATGGAGTTCGAAGAAGTCGAGCAGTGGCTGCATCTGCATACGCGCCTGCAAGGGTCGGTGCACCTGCCGGCCATGCAGTTCAGGATGCAATTCGTGAACCTCTCCCTGGTGACCGAAGCCGACGCCCGGGCTGCCAGCGCGCGGATCGCGGAGGCCAGGAACAAGGGCTACCTGGAGTTCCTGGCCGTATGGGCGCCATTGCAATCGGTTATCCGCCGTGTCGCGCCCCGGCTTACCGAGCGCGCGGACCAGTGGCGCGAGCACATCGTCAACGATCGCGGGCGTTTCTATGGCGCGCTCGATGGCCTGATGAAAACCGATGGACAGTTGTTCGCCGCGCCGCGCCAGTCGGACATGGATGTCTTCAGGGTGGGGCCGCGAATCTTCTGGACGCGGTTCGAACGCCTGGTCCATAAACACCTGTGCACGATCGACCAGCGCCTGGCCGCGGTCGCCCTGCAACGCAAAACGATCGACGCCTCGCCACCCGGAGCCGTCGACGAAGACCTCGACGCGTTGCGGGCGGCGATGCAAAACGCGCTGCCGCAGGTTTGCCGCGCAGTCAACGACAACATCCAGCGGCTGATCCAAATGGCCACGGCGCGCGACTTCCTGGACATGCACGGCCTGAAACTGCAGGAAACCATCCAGCAAGCCGAACAGCCGCGCTGGTTCAAGCAGTTGCGGAAGGACATCCCCTGAACGGCATCACGCCTGCCGCTTGAACTGGCGACGATATGCCGACGGCGCTATCTGGAAATGGCGGGAAAAGTGCTGGCGCAGCGACGATCCGCTGCCCAGGCCCGCGCGCGCGGCGATCACTTCCAGCGGAAGGTCGGTGGTTTCCAGCAGCTTTTGCGCCAGCCGCAGCCGTTCGGCTAACAGCCATTCGCTCAGGCTGCAGCCCGTCAGGGACAGGAAGCGGCGATTGAAGGTGCGACGGCTCATGGCCAGGCGTTCCGCCAGGCTGTCGGCCGTGTGTTTTTCCACGATGGTTCCCCGCAGCCAGTCCAGCAGCTCGGCCAGGCGAAAGCCCGCGCCTTCGGTGGAAAACGGCTGGGGCGGCAGCTGCGCCTGCGCGCCATGGCGGTGCGGCGGCACGACCAGGCGCCGCGCGGCGAAATCCGCCACCTTCGCGCCGTAGAGCGAGCGCACGATGTGCAGGCAGCAATCGATGCCTGCCGCCGTGCCGGCGGATGTCGTGACGGTACCGTCATCGACGTACAGCACCGAAGGCTCGACCTTGATGCGAGGGTACTGGCTGGCGAAATGATCGGCCCAGGCGAAATGCGTGGTGGCGCGGCGGCCGTCCAGGATGCCGGCGGCCGCCAGCACATAGGCCCCCAGGCACAGCCCCACAATCCGCGCGCCCCGGGCGCTGGCGGCGGCGACCGCATCGACCAGGGCGGCGGGCGGCGTCTCGCGCGGGTCGCGCCAGCTGGGCACCACGACCACGTCCGCCGTACGGGTGATGTCCAGGGATGGCGTGGTCAGGACCGAAAAGCCGGACGTGGTGGTAGCCAGGGATGCCCCTTCGGCCGAGCACACTTTCAGGGAAAACCTGGGCGCGCCCTGCACGCCGCCATATGTCCCGAATACCGCGCAGGGCACCGACAGGTGAAAGGCGCTGATCCGGTCGAAGGCGACTACTGCGATGACGGGCGCTTGCATGACTCGGCGATGCGAATGGGGACGGGCTTGGGCATTGGCCCAATTCTATCGAAAATTGACCGTAAACCGGCGAACCTTTTAGTACGGATGGCTGAGAATTCCGCTGCCATGGGGGAAGAACCGGCGTATGCGGTACCCGAGCGCGAAACGCGCGGCGGGACGAACGGTTCCAAAAGTATTTCACTAGAACGATATAGAAGGCAGGGCTGCGCGATGCCGATAAAGCTTCTCTCGAACGGAAAGACCGTCTCCCTCAGGTCGTTCCCTAGGGCCGAGGATTTTCCGGCGGAAGATCGCGCCTCCACCATGGAAGCCTTCAATCGCCTTATCGGTATGAATTGGGATGTCACCGAACCGCACTGGACGCCGACCCATAGTCCTTTCCGTAGCGGTTATGGCCTGGTACTCGTTCATGCCGATAAGGAGCTCGTCGGGTTTTCGATTTACCAGTACTTCGATATGAACGGCGACCTCTGCCTGTACCGATCCGGTACCGAACTGGCGCCACCCTACCACGGCCTGGGGTTGTACAGCGACGTCACGGATCTGATCTTCGCTGAGGCCTTCCGCCAGCGGCCGCACCAATCGCGGCTGCTGTATTGCTGGCGGACCCGCAATGCCATCGTGGCATTGGCCAACGCGCGTCGCTGCGCCGAGGTCGTGCCGGACCTGCAGGCCGACCCGCCCAAGGAAAACGGCGGACGGGCCGGCCTGCTGGCCCTCGCGGTGCTGGCCGCCAAGCGCCTGTATCCCGATCGCGTCCTGGAATTGCCCGCGCTGGTCATGCGCGACGTCTACGGACATATCAAGCACCGCAAGCCGTCCTATCGCGGCGTGGCGGTACACGTCGGCAAGCGCATCTCGACGCTGGCCCCCCACTCCTCCGACGCACTGTTCTCACTGGGTATCGTCCGCCGACCGACATTGTCATGAGCAAGGCCGCATCGCTTTCCACCCCGTCGCTGCCGTTGGACCGCGACCGGCCGACCGCGCGCGTCTACGCGTCCTGGATCCTGATCGCCCTGGCATATTCGATCGCGTTCATGCAGCGGCTTGCGCCGCAATCCATGCTGAACGAACTGTCCGCGTCGTTTTCCATCGACGCCGCCGGCCTGGGCATGCTGGCCTCGGGCTATTTCTATGGCTATTTGGCCATGCAGATCCCGGCGGGCATCCTGGTCGATACGCTGGGCGTGCGCCGCGTCCTGCTCGGCAGCCTGCTGGTCTCCTTGACCGGTACGGCGTGTTTTGCCCTGGCGCACAGCGTTCCAGCCGCCTTCGCCGCGCGCCTGGTCGTGGCCTGCGGCGACGCGCTGGTTTTCACCGCCATGCTCAAGCTGGTGGCCTTGAAGTTCAAGCAAAGCCGCTTCGGCCTGATGTCGGGCCTGTCGCAGGTATCCGGCTACCTGGGCGGCGCCATCGCCACCACCCCTCTGGCCTACGCCGTGTCCGCGGTGGGATGGCGCGAATGCTTCGCCATCGTCGCCTGCGTCATCGCCCTCAACCTTGCGGCGTCGGCCATCGTGTTCCCCCGAACGGACCAGGCCCCGCTGGCGGCGAAGGAACTGCTGCCCAGGCTGCGGCAGACATTGCGCCTGTTCCGCACCCGCCTGCGCAATGCCGGCAGCTGGGGATGCGCGATCGTCTTCGCGTCGCACTTCGCTTCAGTCACTACACTATCTGGCGTATGGGGCTTGCCCATGGTCCGCGATACGCTGTCGATCAGCAAGGACCAGGCAAGCACCTGCATCCTGGCTTTCCTGGTAAGCAACGTGGCCGGCTCCATCCTGCTCGGCCATTTGTCCGATCGCGTCCGCAACGTGCGGCGCGCGCTGCTGTGGAATTGCCTGGTGCGCGCCGCGATCCTGCTTACCTTGCTTCCGGCATTGCTGGCATCGCTGGGTTACCTCTACGCCATCGCTTGCTTCAGCGTCCTGGGCTTTGTGGCCGGCGGCACCGTACCGCTGGTGTTGAAAGCGGTACGAAAGCTGTACTCCACCGAAATGATCGGCATCGGAGCCTCCTTCAACACCACGCTGGCCGGGATCACGGCCGCGCTGGTGCAGCCGCTCGTCGGATCACTGCTGGCCGCCTCGGCCACGGGTAGTCCCGGCCACCTGTCCTACACCGCCCAGGGCTATACCGGATTCGTTCTATTCATGGCGGCCGTCTCGGCCCTGGGCTGTATCGGCGCGGCTGCGATGCGCATGGCGCATCAAGCTTAACCCCCCCTCATCGCGCCGGTGCGGCATCACGCCGCGCGCGCGTCATGGCAAGTCGATTCAGTTCCCTCCACCTGAATGGGTAGACAAAGCCGTGAAAGACTATCTCAGCCGTATTCAAGTCCAACAACGCCACACCGGCGGCACCTGGCAGGCCATCCTTTTCCAGGAACTGGCCAGCACCCTTAACAGCGATACGCGGGCATTCCCCTGCATCTTCGGCGTGGCGGGATATCGCGCCGACCAGCTGCGCTATCTTTTCCTCGACGAGGACGACATCGAGGGGCTGGCGCGCAACCTGCGCGCCTACGTCGCCGAATCGCGCACCTACGGCCCCAACACCTCGCTGATCGTATTCTTCCGGCCGCGCCCGCTGCTGCCGCTGGAGGCCTATCGCGCCAAGTTCTGGGCCCTGCTCGGCCAGCTCGCATCCCTGGACGACAGCGAATGGCCGGCCGAAATCCCGGCGGAACTGGATTCGCCGCAGTGGGAATTCTGCTTCGCCGGCGAACCGATCTTCGTCGTATGCAATACGCCGGCACACGTGCAGCGGCAAAGCCGCCGGGCCAGTTCGTTCATGATTACCTTCCAGCCGCGCTGGGTCTTCGACAATATCCTGGGCAGCAAGCGCGCGCGCGATGCCAGCGTCTCGAAAGTGCGCGACCGCCTGGCGACCTATGACATGATCCCGCCGTCGGCCGACCTGGGTGCCTACGGCGATTCCGCCAACCGCGAGTACAAGCAGTACTTCCTGGGGGACGACAACCGGCCGGTCTCCGGCTGCCCCTTCCACGCCATGCGCGCCGCCGACCTGGCATCCGAAACCGAAATCTGAAAGCGAGGACACCATGGAAATCATCAAGGGACTGCTAGGCGACATCGATCTGGCCACCGGGCTGCGGGCGCTGCTGCCGCGGCAGGGCTGCATCGAAGTCCAGCGCGACGCACCCGGCAAAGAGCACCGCACGCACAGTCATCCGACGGATGAAACGCTGATCATCGTCGACGGCGCGTTGACCGTCTACGCCGACGGCGTCGATTATGTGTGCAGGAAGGGCGATGTCATCGACCTGCCCGCCGGCACGGTGCATGGGTCCACGGCATCGTCGGAAGGCGCGATCTACCTGATCGCGTTCGAACGGCTGGCGCCGTCCATCAAGGAGCGGGCCGGCCAATACTGCGGCGCATGGTAATCGCCCGGCGAGCGTGCGGCCGTTTCAGGGGCCGCACGTACTGCCGGCACTCCATCGGGACCGCTGCCACGCCGCGGGCCTTTACCGGGCCGACGCGAAGGCCCGCGGGTAACGGGCGCTTCAGCGCGTCGCCACCATGAAAAGGCGCGGGAACGGCAGCAGCACCGAACCGTCCGCCACGGGCCGGTGGGTCTTCTCGATCATCCCGGTATAGCGGGCCAGGTACTCCTGCTTTTCCGCTTCGTCCAGCGGATCCAGGAACGGCCGCAACGCGCTGCCCTTGAACCACTCCACGATGGCGGATGGCCCGTCCCGCAGCACGTGATAGTAGGTGGTGCGCCAGATATCCACCCGGCTGCAATGCGGCTGGAGCAGCTCGTAATACCATTGCGCCGGCTGCAATGCGGTGCGCGCCTGGCTGACGTCCTTCAACTTGCCCGACCAGGGGCCCTCCGCGGCCAGCTCGCGCATCATGCGATGCGGCGGCTCTTCCATCGTATCCGGCATCTGGATCGCCAGGCTGCCACCCTGCGCCAGCTTGGCCACCAGGGCGGGAAACAGGGTTTCGTGGCCGGGCACCCACTGGAACACCGCGTTCGACAGAATCACATCGTAGGCGGTCGGCGCCTTCCACGTATGGATATCCGCCACCTCGAAATTCACCTGCGGCATGCGCTTGCGCGCGGCGGCGATCATGTCCGACGAGCTATCCAGGCCGGACACCTTGGCCGACGGAAAGCGCTGCGCCAGTACCTCTGTGGAATTGCCCGGCCCGCAGCCCAGGTCGATGACCTCGCGGGCCTCGGCGACGGGCACGGCGGCCAGCAGGTCGCGCACCGGACGGGTGCGCTCGTTCTCGAATATCAGGTACTGCCTGGAAGACCACTTGTCTTGTGCCATGGCGAACTTCCGGTTGCCGAAGGAGATTCGATGATACGCGCGGCCACCTTTCACGTGCTTGACGTCAGGGCATCATGACATCGTGATGCCCGCACTGCGCGGGCCGGCCGCCACGGCGGCCGCCTGGGTCTTGGCCCATTGATTCAGCGCGGCACATAGCAGCAGCAGCGCCGCGGTGACGTAGAAGACCGATCCCAAGCCGATATGCGCGCCGACCTGCCCGCCCATGAGCGGGCCGATGACCTGCCCGCTGAATTGCGCGGACTGCAGATAACCCAGCGCCTTGCCGGAATGTCCATCGGCGGTGGTCTGCCGCACCAGCTTGGCGATGGAGGGCAATAGCCCCGCGATGGTCATGCCCATCAGGCCGCGCAGGATGGCCAGCTGCCACCATTCGGTCACCAGCGCCTGCGGCACCATCAGTATCGCCGTGGACACCAGGCAGCCGACGATCACGTTCCAGCTGCCGACGCGATCGGCGAGCGCACCCAGCCTTGGCGCGGTCAGCATGCTGCCCAGGGCGGATGCCGCCATGACGATGCCCGCGGTGCGTGCCTGCGCCTGCGGCCCTACGCCGAGATGACCGATGTAGACCGTGATAATGGGCTCGATCGACATATTGGCCAGCAACACCATCATGGCCGTGGCAAGCAGGGCGAACAGCAGGATGCGCCGGGGCCCGTCGACACGAAGGCCGTCCGCCGTGCTGCGGAGCCTGGCGTCGGAGATTCTGTCGAAGTCTTCCTTGACCAGCACGATAGTGGCGATGGCCGCGACGGCGATCATCGCCCCACCGGCAAAGAACGTCCCGCGGATGCCCACCAGTCCAGGCAGGAATCCGCCGACCAGGCTGCCGGCCAGGGCTCCCGTCGACAGCACGCCCAGCGCCCAGCCGGCCCGTTCGCGCGGCGCCTGCGTGCCTATCATCACGATGGAGGCCGACGCATAGCCGCCGATCAGGCCCGCCACCAGACGCAGCAGCACCAGTTGCGTCACGGTCTGCGCCAGGCCGATCAGCGACATCACAACGGCCATCCCGATGGCCGCGCGCACCAGCATGGGCTTGCGGCCATAGCGGTCCGCCAGCCGCCCCCACAGCGGTGCCGTGATGGCGGTACCGAAGAATGTCGCGCCGAACGCCACCGCGGACCATTGCACGATCGCGGCCGGCGCGGTCTCTCCCAACTGCGCCACATACAACGGCAGGAAAGGCAGCAACATGCTAAGACTGACCAGCGTAGTGAAAGAGCCGAACACGCAGACCGCCAGGTTGCGCCGCCAATACAGGCGATTGCGTTCGACGTAGTCCGGACCTCTCGATGCGCTTTCCATTTCTGCCACTTCCTATCGCCTGCTCGCGGTGAGCCTGGGTTGTCCGCCCTTCGCCGGCGTGGCGGAACAGGGATAGCGTAAGAAGGAACGCTTATTCCGGGAACTGAATTTATTGGATGGGGGGTATCGGTAAAGCAGATAGCTCATCGACGATGAGCTCCGCCGGTCGTGGCGCCAGCTGGAAAACAAAAAGCCGAAACTGCGCGAGCAGCTTCGGCTTATCGTCTCGGCGCGGGATCCTTGCTTTCCTGCCCGCGGGATATTGCGGAAAAGAAAGCGGAACCCTGCACCAATGATTTCGGGAATGACCGACCCTTGCAAGGGTGGTCGGGGCGAGAGGATTCGAACCTCCGACTCCTGCGTCCCGAACGCAGTACTCTACCAGGCTGAGCTACGCCCCGTTATCGATCTATCGATCATCGATCGCGGTTTACCGCGAAAGCGCAGAATTCTAGCAGGGATTGCTGATAAACGGAAATGGGATAGCCGGCCAGTGCCTGCCGCGCCAATTCGGCTTCCGCGCGGGCGGCTTCCATGGCGTGGCTCAGGGCATCGGTGGCGTGAATGGCGGCGGCGACGGCCTCGAAGTCGGCGTGTCCGGTTTCGATGGCGGTACGCACCAGCTCGCGCTGTGCCGGCGTACCCACTTCCATCACGCGTATCAACGGCAAGGTGGGCTTGCCCTCGCGCAGGTCGTCGCCGACGTTCTTGCCCAGTGCGGCGGCGTCGCCGCCATAGTCCAGGACGTCGTCGACCAGCTGGAAGGCCGTGCCGATATGGCGGCCGTAGGCGGCGGCGGCCTGTTCCTGTTCCGGCGTGGCCTTCGCCAGCACCGCGCCCACCTGCGCGGCCGCCTCGAACAGCTTGGCCGTCTTGTAGCGGACTACCTGCAGATAGCGGTCCTGCGAGACATCCGGATCGTGCACGTTCAACAGTTGCAGGACTTCGCCTTCGGCGATGACCGTGGTGGCCTGCGACAGGATGGCCATGACCCGCATCGAGTCGACATCGACCATCATTTCGAAGGAACGCGAATACAGGTAGTCGCCCACCAGCACGCTGGCGGCGTTGCCGAAGACCGCGTTGGCCGTCTGGCGCCCGCGCCGCAGGTCGGATTCGTCGACCACGTCGTCATGCAGCAGGGTCGCGGTGTGGATGAATTCGACCACCGCGGCCAGGGTATGGTGATGCGTGCCGGTGTAGCCCAGGGCGCGGGCGATCATCAGCAGCAAGGCGGGGCGCATGCGCTTGCCGCCGGCGCCGACGATGTAGTCGCCTATCGTCCGGATGAGCACGACGTCGGAATTCAGCCGGGCCCGGATGACGGCGTCAACGGCCTTCATGTCGTCGGCAACAGGGGCAATAAGCTCGGGGAGATTCAAGACGAGTCCGGGTGGTAGAAGACGAGCGCCAAGGCTCATGAAGCAGGCCCGCGCCCGCCATGCAAGCCGGCCGGGGTCCAGCGAATTATACGGTGTCACTTTGACAGCACCGCGCCCGCCGCGAACGCTTGCCGATCCCGCGACAGGCCGGCGGGCGATACGGGTGGGACCGGCGGGGAATGCGGTCGGCGGCCCGCCGCCCGTACCGCTGGCGCGACACGTAACTCGTTGCCCTGCCGGGACTTTTTGACATCGCCAGGCGCCCGGGCTAGAATCACGAGTTCAGCGTTTCAGGCGCTGGATCACCCTTATAGGAAATTACCCATGTACGCGGTCATAAAAACCGGCGGCAAGCAGTATCGTGTCGCAGCCGGCGAAAAACTCAAGGTAGAACAGATACCTGCTGACATTGGGCAAGAAATCACCCTGGACCAGGTTCTGTCCGTGGGCGAAGGCGACCAGCTGAAAGTTGGTACGCCCATCGTCGCCGGCGCCGTGGTCAAGGCGACCGTTCTTGCGCATGGCAGGCATGACAAAGTCACGATCTTCAAGATGCGCCGTCGCAAGCACTATCAGAAGCATCAGGGCCACCGTCAAAACTACACCGAAATCCGCATCGAGGCCATCACGGCCTGACGCGCACCGGTATCCATAGCAGGAGCTAAACATGGCACAGAAAAAGGGCGGCGGCTCTACGCGGAACGGTCGCGATTCAGAATCGAAGCGACTGGGCGTCAAGGCCTACGGCGGTCAACTGATCCCGGCCGGCTCGATCATCGTTCGTCAACGCGGTACCCGCGTCCACGCCGGCGTGAATGTCGGCATGGGCAAGGATCACACGCTGTACGCGCTGGTCGACGGCAAGGTGCAGTTCGGCACCAAGGGCGCGCTGAACAAGAAGACGGTATCGATCGTCGCTGCTGAATAAGCGCGCGATTTCCGATCCGCACCGCAAAAAACCCTGTCGCGTGCGGCAGGGTTTTTTTGTCGCCGGGCCGCTCCGTAGCGGATATGCTCCCAGGGAGCGGCCAACCGAAGGCGCTGCGGCCTGCCCGGGCGCAGGACCGCGCCAAACCCCGGAACGGTAAACCGGCTTGCCGGTGCGGCACCGGGGACTTTGCTGTTTAATCGTTTCAATCCGAAAGGTCGCGCGGTATCGCGCGCATCGCCATCATGAAATTCGTCGACGAAGCCACCATCGAAGTCATTGCCGGCAAAGGCGGCAACGGCGTGGCGAGCTTTCGCCGCGAAAAATTCATTCCCAAGGGCGGTCCCGACGGGGGCGACGGCGGCCGGGGCGGCAGCATCCTGGCTGTTGCGGACCGCAATATCAATACGCTGATCGATTTCCGCTATGCCCGCCTGCACCGGGCCCGCAACGGAGAAAACGGCCGCGGATCCGACCAATACGGCGCGGCCGCGCCCGACATCGTGTTGCGCGTGCCCGTGGGCACCATCGTGCATGACGCGGATACCGGCGAACAGCTGTTCGACCTGAGCCGGCATGGTCAGGAAGTCGTGTTGGCCGCCGGCGGGCAAGGCGGGATGGGCAACCTGCATTTCAAGTCCAGCACCAACCGCGCGCCGCGCCAGTGGACGCCCGGCAAGGAAGGCGAACAACGGCGCCTGCGCCTGGAACTGAAAGTCCTGGCCGATGTCGGCCTTCTCGGCCTGCCGAATGCCGGCAAATCGACGCTGATCAGCAAGATTTCAAACGCCCGGCCAAAAATCGCCGATTACCCCTTCACGACCCTGCACCCCAACCTGGGCGTGGTTCGCACGACGGCCTCGCGCAGCTTTGTGGGGGCCGACATTCCCGGACTGATCGAAGGGGCTTCGGAAGGCGCCGGCCTGGGCCATTTGTTCCTGCGCCACCTGGCGCGCACACGGGTCCTGCTGCATCTGGTGGACGTATCGTCGCCCGATCCGGACGCCGATCCCATTCCCCAGGCGGTCGAGAACGCGCGTGCCATCGTCGAAGAACTGCGGCGCTACGACGCGGATCTGGCCGCCAAGCCGCGCTGGCTGGTGCTGAACAAACTGGATATGGTCCCGCCCGAAGAAGCGGCGACGCTAAAGACGCGCTTCTGCAAGGAATTCGGCTGGTCCGGGCCCGTCCATACCGTCTCCGCGCTGACCGGCGACGGCACCCAGGACCTGATCTGGGCCCTGCAGGATTACCTGGACGCAGAAAAGCAAAAAGACCAGATCGCTCAGGACCAGGCCGACGGCACATATGTGGCCGAAGATCCTCGTTTCGACGATACGCGCTCGGATGCCGATCCGCGCGGCGGTGACGAATAAGCCATAATCGCAATCCTCCGCCGCGTATCGCGGCGCCGTCCGCGCCCTGGCGCGACCCATCCGTTTACGCTCCGGCATTCGTCATGACCGCCGACACCAACGCCGTATCCGTCATCGCCGCCGCCAACCGCCTGGTGGCAAAAGTAGGATCCACGCTCGTCACCAACGAAGGCCGGGGATTGGACCGCGCCGCGGTCGCCCACTGGGCGCAGCAGATCGCCGCCTTGCGCAAACAGGGCAAGCAGCTCGTCCTGGTTTCCAGCGGCGCCATCGCCGAAGGCATGGCCCGCCTGGCCTGGCGCAAGCGCCCTTCTGTCATGCACGAGCTCCAGGCCGCCGCGGCCGTGGGGCAGATGGGCCTGGCGCAGGCCTATGAAGCCGCCTTCGCCGAACATGGATTGCGTACCGCGCAGATCCTGCTTACGCACGAAGACCTGGCGGACCGCCGCCGTTACCTGAATGCGCGATCGACGCTGTTCGCCTTGCTGCGGCTGGGCGTCGTGCCCATCGTCAACGAGAACGACACGGTCGTTACCGACGAAATCCGTTTCGGCGACAACGACACGCTGGGCGCGCTGGTGACCAACCTGATCGAAGCGGATGCGCTGATCATCCTGACCGACCAGCGCGGGCTGTACGAAGCCGATCCGCGCAAACAGCCGGATGCGCGTTTCGTGTCGCATGCGCAAGCGGGCGATCCCGCGCTGGAAGCCATGGCCGGCGGCGCCGGCAGCGGCATCGGCACCGGCGGGATGCTGACCAAGGTCCTGGCTGCCAAACGCGCCGCGCATAGCGGCGCGCATACCGTGATCGCCTCGGGCCGGGGACGGGACGTACTGGTGCGCCTGTCGCAGGGCGAATGCATAGGCAGCGAACTGCGTGCGGTGTTGCCGGTCTGGTCGGCGCGCAAGCAGTGGCTGGCCGATCACTTGCGGCTGCGCGGCCGGGTGGTGCTGGACCAGGGCGCCGTGCGCGCGTTGCTGCGGGAAGGCAAGAGCCTGCTGCCGATCGGCGTCGTCGAAGTACAAGGCGACTTCGAGCGTGGCGACGTCGTGGCATGCGTGGATGCCGAAGGCCGCGAATGCGCCCGCGGCCTGGTCAATTACTCGGCGGCAGAAACCCGCCGCATCATGCGCCAGCCCTCATCGCGCATCGCGGAATTGCTGGGCAGCATGACAGAACCGGAACTCGTGCACCGCGACAACCTGGTGGTGTTCTAGCGTCTCGCTGTCTGCGAAAGTTCCGCCGAGCCCCGCGCCACTCGGCGCGGGACCGCCCCGCTACCCTTCCAGCAAGGACATCCTTAACTGCACGCGCCGTTGCAGCCACAGGCTGGGGCGGTAGCGCGGATCGCCGGTAACGCGCTCCATGTTGCGCAGGATCTCCAGGATGCGGCCTGCTCCCAAGGTGTCGCCCATGGCCAGCGGGCCCATGGGATAGCCCAGGCCCAGCGTGACGGCCTTGTCGATGTCGGCAGCGGTGGCGATGCGCTGCTGCGCGATGTCGCATGCAATGTTGACGATGGTGGCCACCATGCGCTGCGCGACGAATCCCGGCGAATCGTCGATGACGGTGACTGGCGCGCCATCCGAGGCGAAAACCGCATGCGCGGCGTCACGCCACTGCGGCAAGGTGGCGGGAGACGTCATGACCGTGCGGCGCCGCGCGGGATCGAAGCCATGCAAGGCGTCGATGCCGACGGTGCGTTCCGGATCCAGGTCCTGCGTGTAAACGGCGGTGGAGACATCCTCGCCGTAGGGCGTGACGACGATAAGCGCATCGTCCGGAGCGCGGCTGCTCGCTACACGATGCCCGCCCATCCCGTCGAGCAGGCTGGCCACCGCGGCGTGGCCCTGCGGATGGATGCCGCTTACCCATACCTTCAGGCCGGGCGGCAAGGCCGGCACGGCAGGCTCGGCAGGCAGCTGCTTCTGGCCGTTCACGTACCGGTAGAAGCCTTCGCCCGCCTTGCGGCCCACGAGGCCGCCGGCCAGGCGAACCGTGGTGATGGGCGACGGACGGAAACGCGGTTCGTCGAAGAACTGCCGGTAGATCGATTCCATGACCGGATGCGATACATCCAGCGCCGTCAGGTCCAGCAGCTCGAAAGGCCCCATGCGGAAGCCGGCCTGCTCGCGCATGATGGCATCGACCTGCGCGAACGTCGCCACGGATTCCTGGGCCACGCGCAGCCCTTCGGTATTCATGCCGCGGCCGGCGTGATTGACGATGAAACCGGGCATGTCGCGCGCGCGCACCGGCGTGTGGCCCATGCGGTGCGCCAATTGCATCAGGGCATCGCCGGCGGCGGGATCGCTGCGCAGGCCATCGATGACCTCGACCACTTTCATCAACGGCACGGGATTGAAAAAGTGGTAGCCCACGACCCGCGAAGGCAGGCGGCAGGCGGCGGCGATCGCGGTGATCGACAGCGAAGATGTGTTCGACGCCAGGATGCAGTCGTCGGCTACCGCGGCCTCCAGCTGCTGGAAGACCTCGCGCTTGACGTCCAGGCGTTCGACGATGGCCTCCACCACCAGTTGGCAGTCCGCCAGTTCGGCCAGCGCCGTGCAAGGCACGATGCGCGCCAGGGCTTCTTGAGCCGCTTTCGGCGTCAACTTGCCCTTTTCGGCCAGCTTGGCCCAGGTCTGCTGCAAGCTGGTGCGCGCTGCGCCGATCGCATCGGCGCTGGTGTCATGCAAACGGACGGTCAGGCCCGCCTGTGCCGCGATCTGCGCGATCCCGCACCCCATGGCGCCCGCGCCAACAATGCCGATGATATCGATATCTGCCATAGCTGCTCCTGTACCCGTCATTCATCTCGCGGACATTCGTTCGATGGACGCCTGCCTGGCGGCCACATGGCCGTGGCCGCTTTGCATGCCTGGCATCATGTCCGCCTCCGCTATTCGTTCCCGCCCTATCATGGGCCCGGGCCCATGACGGCCCGCTTGTTGCCCCGGTTCTTGCTGGGGATTCTTGCCGCCGGTTCTTGGCGGAGTTCTTGCCGCGGGCTCTTGCCTCCGCTTCCTGCCTCCGCTTCCTGCCCCCGGCTTCCTGCCCCGGCTGCTTGCCTGTTACGCCGCGCCGGCTGCCAGCGCCTGGATGTCGGCGTCGGACAAGCCCAAGCGTTCGCGCAGCACCTGTTCAGTGTGTTCGCCCAGCATCGGCGGCGCGCGGCGATATTCCACGGGACTGCCGGAAAAACGCAGCGGGCTGGCGGCGATGGGCACGACGCCGGCCGCCGGGTGGGAAAGTTCGCGGCGCATCTGGCGGAACTGCACCTGCGGATCCTCGTAGACCTGGTCCAGCGTATTGATCGGCCCCGCGGGCACGCCCGCGCGTTCGAGCTCGGCCAGCCAATGGTCGCGGGCGCCCTGCGCCATGCGTTCCACCAGGATGGGCACCAGCGCTTCGCGGTTGACCACGCGTCCGGGGTTGGTGGCAAAGCGCGGATCGTCCGCCAATTCCGGCAAGCCGATCACGCGGCAATATGCGCGGAACTGGCTGTCGTTGCCGACCGCAACGATCATGTGGCCGTCATTCACCGCGAACACCTGGTAAGGCACCAGGTTCTGGTGCGCATTGCCGGCGCGGCGCGGCGCCTCTCCGGACGTCATGTAGTTCAGGTTCTGGTTGGCCATCATGGCCACCTGGCAATCGAGCAAGGCCATGTCCAGGTGCTGCCCCAGGCCGCTGCGCTCGCGTTCGAACAGCGCGGACAGGATGCCGACGGCCGAATACATGCCCGTCATCAGGTCCGCCACCGCGACGCCCGCCTTCTGCGGACCGCCGCCGGGCGCATCGTCGCGTTCGCCGGTGATGCTCATCAGGCCGCCCATGCCCTGGATCATGAAGTCATAGCCCGGCCGGGTCGCATAGGGGCCGGTCTGCCCGAAGCCGGTGATGGAGCAATAGATCAGGCGCGGATTGACCTTGCTCAAGCTTTCGTAGTCCAGCCCGTACTTGCGCAGGCCGCCCACCTTGAAGTTTTCCACCAGGATGTC